>CAZDHQ010000119.1:0-9159 GCA_964505135.1 uncultured Ferruginibacter sp. | reverse complement strand
ATTGATGATAAATTCTTCCGATGGTTTTGTTGTTCCAAACTGTCTTTTGAATTGTTCATGCGTTGGCATATTTACCAGCCATGAATCATTTTGAAGTAAGTTGATCACTACCACCTGTGGCGTGTAGTTCTTAAAATTCCATTTGCTGCTGCTGTCCTCAGGATCGAGCCGGTTATACATTTCAGGCATGATGAGTGGAAACCAGCTAATGGTAATACCGATACCGCTTTTTGCCGTGCAATGATATTGTGCATTGAAATGCCTTGCTGTGATAGCCGCATAACTGTTGTAGTTGTTTTCAAAATAGCCATAAGACAGATCACTCATTGTATCTTCCATTGCATAGCCACAGGTGATAGAATTACCAAAGAACTCAATTTTTCTTGATGGTTTTTTCAAGGGCTGCAGCCAGGTAATTTTTTTATTGGAACCAAAACCATAAAGCCATGTTTTCCCCTTATCCCATTCCGTTCTTTTAAATAATTGTACGGTATGTTCGCCATATTGCAGACCTGACGCCAACGTGTATGTTTTTTTCTGCGGCTCTGTATGAAGCTTGATAATTGTTTTGTTGTCTATGATGATATTATAATAGTTGGCAGTATCAGCGTCTTGTAAAGTAGCGTTTAATTCAGTTCCTTTAAAACGGATGGTAGCAGAAACGCCTGGCCAGTGCAATGTAGCTGCTTCATTAGTAAAAGCTATCCTGCCTTCGTAGGAAATGTGTTTATCATTAAAGGCAATCAATTTTTTTTGTGCAAAGCCAATGATAAATATGAATTGGCAGCAGAGGAATGGCAACAGCAACTTAGTCATGCAAATAATTTTCTTATTGTGCTGACTAAGTTAAAGAAGATTTACCTACAAGATCAAAGATGGTTCATAAAGTTGAATCAAGTGTATAATTCATACCTGACCTTATGCCTGACTCAATAACAATCTGGTTACAGTGAACAGGCAGGATCGTAGTAAAACCTTACTCTTAAGCTTAAAACTCCAAAGAATTAATCATCAGCTTCTTCTTTCTTATCACTAGCCCTGAAGAATGCTGCTCTTCTTGGTCCCGGAAATGCAGCCTGCTCTCCCTTTAAACCATACCATAATACTTGATTGAATTCCATATCAGGAATAGCGTCTTCTTTGCTCCAGTCGAAGTTGTCAGATTTTTGCTGCCATTGATTGGATGCAATATTTTTTTCTGTGATATCAATCTGTGCAGGCACGCTTGTAAATGCTTGAAGGTTCGGTGTTGAAGAAAAACAGCGCCACATGGGCTCTGCCGCTGCATCATACTGACTCATAGGCGGCAATCCTAAAATCAACTCAATGGTTCTTAAGATAGATGAAGTGGAGTACATGGCATGATCAACAAAACCTCTTTTTACAAAACCTCCAGCCACATAGGCTGTGGTGCGATGTGCATCTACATGATCTGGCCCATTCTGTGCATCATCTTCAACTATAAATACCACGCTCTCTTTCCAGATGGAGCTCTTACTTAAGTATTCAACAAACATGCCTACCGCCAAATCATTGTCGGCTACATGAGCAAATGGAGTAGGGGCGCCTTTTCTTAAACCTTCAGTGTGGTCATTGATTAATCTTAGTGAATTAAACTGCGGCAATGCATTGGCTGCAAGCAAGGAATCAAAGTCTCTTTTCCATTGATTTACCCTTGTGGTGTCTCTCACCGTTTGATCCCAGCTTGTGAAGAAAGGACAGAAATGATTTTCCAGAACTGGGATGTTCGCTTTGTAATCATCAGCAAATTCTCCGTAGGTGCGATAGCTAACACCAGCACGCTTGCATTGACCCCAGATAAAGTCTCCTTTATTATTGGCGATAGCCCTATTGCCTTCTGCATCGTAATCGCCGCCGCGGCCACCATAACTTGTTTGCCATGTTTTTTCCAGATAGTCGGTAGCATAAGCACCCAGGCTCCAGTTATGCCCATCTGCACTCACTTCTCCATCCACATAAAAATTATCCATCAGTACAAATTCATTTACCAGTTTATGTTGGTTGGGTGTAATCTTTTCTCCAAATAAAGTGAGAGAAGTATCTCCATTGCCCTTTGCTACATCACCCAGCACCTGGTCGTAAGTTCTGTTTTCTTTGATAATGTAAAACACGTGTTTGATGGGAGAAGCATCACCTACTTTTGATGGTATGGGATTACCTGTTTCTATTTTGGCACTCAATTCTTTTTCTTTTGTATAAGGTGTATTCCGATAAACAACCTGTGAGTATGCACTCAATTGCGTTGAAGTAGGCTCATTGAAGATACTCATAGTGCCTTTAAACAGGCCGCCGATATATTCAATCCTGCTTTGTTTTTTCTTAAAGTCGGCCTGCTGGTAGTTTACTTCTTCTTCTTTGCTTGTGGGATCAGGTCCTTTTGCATTGGGGAAAGATGAAAAGCCCTTACCGTTGCTTACATACACCTTTTTACCAATCACTTTTATATTGGTAGGATACCAGCCTGTAGGAATAAAGCCCTTACTCTTACTGAAACCAGGTTTGCTTACATCAAATACAGCCAGGCAGTTATTATCAGCATTGGCTACGTACAAAGTTTTATCATCGCTGCTTAACGCCACAGCATTGGAAGTGGATCCACTTGGTGCATCAGGATACAAGGCGGAATTCAGCACTTCGATTACTTTATATTGTTTAGTGTCAATTACAGATACGGAATTGTCATTGGCATTGGATACAAATAAATAGTTGCCGTTTTTAGAGAGGCATATTTCATTTGGGTTATCACCTACACTTATTTTTTGAGTGATGGTTTTTGTTTTCAAATCAAATACCAGCACTTTATCACAACCCCAGCAGCTGATGTACAATTGCCTTTTACCAGGTGCCAACAGGCAGGTATATGCTTCTCCATCCAGCTTATACTGTTCAATTATTTTCTTGGTAACAAGATTGATGATATAGAGTGTATTGTTATCCTTAGTTACCACATACATCAGGTGAGCAGCATCGTCTATTTCAATGCCTGAAGGAGAAATTTTGTTAGGCCATTTATCACCGAGCTTGATGCTGTCAGTTAAAACCAGCTTATTATTTTTAATTGCGTATTGAAGAATCCAGTTGTCGTTTCCACCTGAAGCATATAGATACTTTTCATCTGCAGAAAAATGAAGACCGTACCAGCTTTTAGGTATTTCGATACTGTGCAATACTTTATCAGTAACGGTACTAATCAATTGGATTGATTGTACACTTTGGCCGTTATTAGTAACCGCAATCAATTTTTTTGATGCAGATACTGCCATATTTAATGGTAGATCGCCAAGCGGTAATCGTTTACCCACCGGTGTTAGTGACCATCCATTGGGTAGATGTACTCTTTTGGCTTCCAGTTGCTGAATAGTTTGAGACTGGGTTGCGGAGCAACAGACTAAAAAGGTAAATGCAAAAGCAATTTTTTTCATACCGGTATAACTTGGATCTAAAGGTAATGCAGTGAAACTGTAAAAACTACAGTGACTTATTGCTTAACGAAAACTTAGTTTTGGATAGTAATGATGAAAGCTTAAAAAAAGCGCTGCTTTGTTAAGCAGCGCCATTAGAGACCGGAGAACCCGGCATCACAGGGGTTGATTAAATAACGTACGGATTTAGAAATCCATCTTTTAGAACGCTTAGTACAGTAAATCTTTTCAAAACTAAAAGAATGTCCCAGGCTGGTCAAGGGTGTTTTAACGGTTTTTAATTGCGTTGATTTAACCGGTTACTTTTACCATATGAATAAGTAATTACAGCGTGAAATAAAAGTGATTAAAATGCTCCCCATTTTTGCTTCGATTGTATAATTATTGATTACTTTAAGCCCTCAACAATTCAATAGACAATAATGAAGAAAATTGCCTGCCTTTTTGTAAGCAGTATTTTAATTGCCGCTGCTGCTCTTGCTCAGTCTTATTCGCCTTCCAGTGCTAATTTGGAAGCAAGAAAAGTATTCCAGGATAATAAGTTTGGTATGTTTATTCACTGGGGAGCATCCAGTGTGTTAGGCCATGGTGAGTGGGTGATGAACAATCGCAATATTGGTGTAAAAGAATATAACAAGCTGATCCATATATTTAATCCCCAAAGTTTTGATGCAAAAAAATGGGTGAGTGCTGCAAAGGCTGCCGGCATGAAATATATCACTTTCATTACCCGCCATCATGATGGATTCAGCAACTGGGATACCAAACAAAGTGAATGGAAAATTACTAATACGCCTTACGGAAAAGATGCGTTAAAGCAACTGGCCGATGAATGTCATGCTCAGGGAATGAAACTGGCTTGTTATTATTCTTTGCTGGATTGGTATCGCAGCGATTACCAATATGAAACCGGCAGAACAGGAAAAGGAACCGGCCGTACTGCTAAAAGCGACTGGAATCACTATATTAATTTTATGAAAGCACAGTTAACGGAATTACTTACCAACTATGGAGAAATATCAGGTATTTGGTTTGATGGACATTGGGATCAAACAGAACCAGAGGGAGCTTCAGACAGAACATCAAGAGTTGACTGGCATTACAAAGAGATTTATGAACTAATACACAAACTGCAGCCGCAATGTTTGATTGGCAATAATCATCACATGGCACCATTTGAGGGAGAAGATTTTCAAATGTTTGAAAAAGATTTACCTGGTCAAAATACATCTGGTTTAAATTTCCAGGAAGGTTCTAAAGAAATGCCGGTGGAAACCTGCGAAACTATGAATGATAGCTGGGGTTTCAATATCACGGATAACAATTATAAATCATCCAAAGCATTGATTCAATACCTCGTTAAGGCGGCAGGACATAACGCTAATTTTTTATTGAATGTGGGCCCAATGCCTGATGGAAATATTCAGCAGGAATTTGTAGATACACTGGCTATTATGGGTAAATGGATGCAGCAAAATGGAGAAAGTATTTATGGAACAAGAGGAAATCTTATTCCAGCTAAAGCCTGGGGTGTGCTCACGGCAAAAAACAAAACGGTGTACATGCACATTCTCAACAAGCCTGAGAACCCGGGATTTATTTTTATTCCGGGTGTAAAAGAAAAAATTAACAAGGCGGTTTTATTTGGTACATCGCAGGTGGTAAAAATAAAACAGCAAGCAGAGGGAACATTTGTTTATTTAGACGGAATTAATTTGGATGATGTTGACACAATTATCCAGTTGGAATTGAAATGATCGAGCAGTAAAAGCATTCTATCTAATGCCAATACAAAAAGCTACAAAAGAGGATATACCTGCATTGGTAACACTGGTTAATAGTGCTTACCGTGGTGATGCATCTAGGAAAGGATGGACCACTGAAGCAGATTTGCTGTTAGGTGAATTCAGGACAGATGCTGCATCGCTGGAGCATATTTTTAGCAGTGCAGACAATGCCATCTTAAAATACACAACGGAAGACGGATCAATTGCAGGCTGTGTGTATTTACAAAAGCAGGGTGAAAAATTGTACCTGGGTATGCTTAGTGTGAACCCGGAACTTCAGGCAGGCGGTATTGGTAAACAGTTGATGCAAGCTTCAGAAGAATATGCAAAAGAAATTGGCTGCCACACCATCACTATGACGGTGATCTCTGTACGAAAAGAGTTAATAGCCTGGTACCTGCGGCGTGGTTATCATATTACGGGCATTAATAAACCTTTCCCTACTGATAACAAGTTTGGAATACCCACGCAGGAATTAATCTTTGAAGTATTGGAAAAAGAAATAGCATAACATGCAAGCAGCGGTATTAGTCAAATATGGTAAGGCAAGTTCAGCTTTTGAAATAAGAGAGATACAAAAGCCTGTGCCAAAGGATAAAGAGGTTTTAATTAAGGTAGCTGCATTTGGGTTAAACTTTGCTGATGTGATGGCAAGGAACAACATGTACAAAGAAGCACCGCCATTGCCTGCAGTATTGGGTTATGATGTAGCAGGAACAGTAGCAGCTGTGGGTACCGATGTAACCAATGTACAACCAGGTGATAAGGTATTTGCGATGACGAGGTTTGGAGGTTATGCAGAATATGCCATTACCCAGGCAGCGGCTGTGGCAAAAATTCCTGCTAATACCAGCATGGCTGCTGCTACTGCACTCGCCACGCAATATTGTACGGCCTATTATGCTGCTGCCGAAGCTGCCAATATCTTTAATGGCGATAAAGTTTTGATACACGCAGGTGCAGGTGGTGTGGGCACCGCACTGATTCAATACGCACTTTATAAGGGCTGCGAAGTTTTTGCAACAGCAGGCAATCATGAAAAAATACAATTGCTGTTATCTATGGGAGTTCATCACCCCATTAATTACAAAACAAGTGATTTTGCTGAAGTAGTCCACCAGGCTACCAATGGAAAAGGTGTAGATGCCATTTTTGATGCAGTGGGTGGAAGTGGAGTAAAGAGCGGAATTAAATTGTTAGCACCAGGAGGTAAAATGATTTGTTATGGCGCATCTGATCTAACAGGTAAAAATATTTTTGGCAAGATAGGTACTGCATTAGGTTTTGGTTTTTATCACCCGGTTATGTTAATGATGCCTTCAAGGGGATTAATTGGTTTGAATATGCTTCGTATTGCAGACGAGAAACCTGCTGTTCTTAACCGCTGTTTAAATGAAGTGGTTAAGTTGACAGAAGCAGGCGCATTGAAACCTATGGTGGGTAAGGTCTTTAATGCGGCTGATATTGCGGCAGCACATGAATATCTTGCCAGCCGGCAAAGTGTGGGTAAAGTGGTGGTTGAATGGTGATCTTCCCCAACATCTTTTGATCTTAAAGTATAAAGCGTCTGAAAGGGCGCTTTTTCGTTTACACGTTACAGATAGTAACTAAATCAGCAGATTTCTGTTTTCAATAAAAGTTATTCCTGCTTACATAGAAATTATTCCAGTTCGGTAACTATTGCTTTCTGTAAGCCAAAGTGGATGATATTTTCACACCATAATTAATTTTTTTCACAACAAAATTTCAAACCAAATGAAAAAGTTTCTCTTCGTGCTGGCAGTAATTGCCGCTCACAGTATCCTTTCCCTTAATGCAGCAGCATTAGTGGTACCAGCAGTTCCTCAGGTTGTTGTGGCAGCTCCTCCGGCTGCTGTTGCAAAAAGTTTTATCTCCATTTTTGGCAATTTGCCTGTACAGCAATGGAAATTAAGAAGTGATGGGAATTGGAGAGCACACTTCCTTCGCAATGGAATTGCGTGGGAAGCAACATTTACCAGCGCTGGAACTTTAGTGAAATCCGAACCAGCTAAATAAATAGTGTGTGATTTAGTTTGATAAAACCGCTGTAGCTCATACGGCGGTTTTTATTTTGCAGTGTCTGCTGTTTCAAAATAGAAATGATAGTGGTTACTGCATCGTGGATTAAACGCCGTTTTACAAAACGGGCATTCACTATCGCTTTTTAAATATTCAGTTATTGTTAGTTCATTTTTGCATACCCCACATAAAATTGCTTTGGTATCAAACTCATCCTGCTTCCATACTGCCGCGGTATGATTTGTTGTTTCAGTATGGCAATGTATACATGGATAGTACTCATTGCAGCATTTCATTTTAATGGCTATCACGTCTAACGGAGAATGATAATGAACGCATCTTGTTTCATCATCTACCAAATGGCCCTTTACTTTTTTGCTGTTATTTGTTTTCAACTAAACTTATTTAGCGCATGCGAAGATAATAGATGTAAAGGTTATCAAACTTACGGGCATAATGCCTGGAAAGATCAATACGCTTCTGCATTTATAGGGATAATGTGTGTTTGCGTAATTCTGCGGTAACTGTTTGTTCTTATATGTAAAAATGCCAATAGCTGAAGACTTACCCCAATAAGATTTAACAGTGCTCTTACTACATAAGAATATTCCCAATCCTGACGCAGCGTTTCCCATTCTTTTGGCATCACGGTCCAATTTTGAGTAGCACTGTTTGCTGGCATTGTAAATACGAAAAATATAATAAAGCTGAATGTAAATAAAGCGGAGGAAGCAAGTAGCAGTTTTTTTGTAAGATTTTTTTTCCTGTCAAGTATCAGCCAGGCAACGCTGCATATAATTGCACTCACTTCAAAAATACCTAACCATGTCCAGTCCTGGTAAATGCTTTGTACCACTCGATAGTTTTCCATTGATAAACCAAGCTTGGCAGGTGTCTCCAGGAGATGTGCCATAAGGGCTGACACGGTAATAATCTGGAAAAAAATTGCTGTAAATCGAATGATACTTTTCATGTTAAACATTATCGATTGTGATTGGTGTATTGCCAGACTGTGATACAGAGGGCAAGAACCATGCTAGGCAATTCAATAGGATCTTTGCTCGGCTATCTATTATTCATTACATTTTCTAATTCTTAAGCCGATATAAAATATGGAGCCAAATTACAAGGTTGTAAAACCAGCGCTAGTTAATAATTAGCAAACGATAAGTTATTAACTATCCAACAAATGCCTGCTGTTTGTTTTCTGAAGGTTATTTTAGTATTTACAATGTTTTAATTTGTGCATTAAAACACAGGTAATGCAGTTTGAAAAATTTATAGCTTCAATTAAGGAATCACCGCCACCGGGCTTGAGTGTGGTATTTGTTAGCACTTTGGTATGATGCCAAAGGAGATTGGAATAAGGCACATGATTGTGTGGATCATTTAAATGATAGTACGGCTTGTTGGGTGCATGCGTACCTGCATAGGAAAGAAGGGGATATTTGGAATGCTGATTATTGGTATCGGCGTGCAGATAAAAAGAGACCGGCTTGTTCTCTGGATGAAGAATGGGCAAACATTGTAAAAGCTTTACTATAAATACAAAGGCCGCATTTTTCAATTGCGGCCTTTGAAATATCGGAGTAATTTGGTTTTTTAGTAAATCCAGCGAACAAACGCCTCCATTGCTGCATACTGTGTCATCCCCAATTGCGCATACAATTTTGCAGTACCAGCATTTCTTTCTTCTGCTCTTTGCCAAAACTCACGGGCATCACTTCCCTGGAATGGAACTGAATCTTTTTGGCTCTGGTGAATGAAAATGCCGTTTCGTTTCTTTACTACCTGGTCAGGGCTCATCGGCACTGCCATTTCAATTTCAGTAATATCCCATTCCTGCCATGCTCCTTTGTATAGCCATAGCCAGCAGTCATTAACCCACT
>CAZDHQ010000118.1:0-9210 GCA_964505135.1 uncultured Ferruginibacter sp. | reverse complement strand
GGTACCGCACATTATATTAAACCTGCAAAACGTCAATAGCATGGATGAAGAAAGTGCAGAAAAATTAGCCCAGTTGCAGCAGACTTTTTATGAAAACAATTGTTCTTTTGTGATATGTGAAATACAGGAAACTGTGGAAGCGATATTAGAAAAACTTGAAATACTGGAAGTTCTGAATGTAACACCTACAGAAAGCGAGGCCTGGGATATTGTTCAAATGGAGGAAATAGAAAGGGAGTTACTTGGCGGAGAGGACTAGTTTTCGCTTAATCATCAAAGTAAGCTATAGTAATAGTTATTTATTTTTGCACCCCCAATGTTAGCACTAACCATACTCGGAAATAACTCTGCCATTCCTGCATTTGACAGGCATCCCACGGCGCAGGTTCTGCACTCGCAGGAAGAATCTTATTTAATTGACTGCGGTGAAGGAACCCAAATGCAGATGGCTAAATACAAAATCAGGCGCAGCAAGATCAATTACATTTTTATTTCCCATTTGCATGGCGATCACTATTTTGGTCTTATCGGGCTTATCACGAGTATGAGCCTGCTGGGCAGAACACAGCCGCTGCATGTGTATGGACCATCGGAGTTAGAGTTGATATTGAAAGTGCAACTGGATGCAGCCAAAACAGTGCTCAATTTTGAACTTTACTTTCATCCGCTCACAGAAGAAAAAGAGATCATGAATAACAGCAGGATGAGGGTAAGATGCTTTAGAACACAGCACAGGATTGACTGCTGGGGATTTTTCTTTAAAGAGAAAAGAAACCCAAGAAAAATTGACCCTGACAGAATTAAAGCCTACGACATACCAGCCAGCTTTTACGAAAAACTGCAGCAGGGTGAAGACTACATCACCAAAAAAGGAACGATTATTCCGAATGAGGAAGTAACCATAGCCGCACCACAGGCTAAAAGCTACGCCTATTGTGCAGATACTATTTACGATGAAAGCCTGGTGGAAAAAATTAAAGGTGCAGACCTGCTATACCATGAAACAACCTACTTAAAAAACAACGAGAAGAAGGCTGCAGAAAGGTTTCACTCCACCACTATACAAGCAGCTGCGATTGCAGAAAAATCGGGTGCTAAAAGATTGCTGGTGGGGCACTTTTCAGCCAAATATGAAGTGCTGGATGATTTTTTAACGGAGGTTACTTCCGTTTTTCCTCATGCAGAACTGGCATTGCAGGGAATTTGCTACAGGCTTTAAGGGGCTTTCAGTACTGTATTATAGCCATCTGCCATTATCCATTTATAAAATTCAGGGAACCATTTGCTCCAGGATGCTTCATTGTGTATGCCTTCCTTATCCGTTACACTATAGATCATAGCCGCAGTATTTTTCCCAACTGTTTCAGCAATACGATTCATATCATCCACCATTTCATCCCCTTCTTTTTCACCTGCGTAAAAAAATAGTTTTGGATTTAGGCTATGAGGTATGACTTGCACCAAGCTATCAATGCCATTGGCTGCCCAGAAAGACGGAGAAAAAATACCCGCCTTTCCAAACACATCGGGATATTTTAAAACTGCGTAACAGGAGATCAGACCCCCCATGGATGAACCGGCAATAATGGTATTTTCTTTAGCAGACAACGTTCTGAAACGCTTGTCTACATAAGGTTTTAGCGTATTGGCAATAAAACTTACGTATTGCTCACCTTCCGGCAGAAAAGTTTTTGTGTTAGCAGAATCTTTCCATTCTAATATGTATGGGTTGTACTCACTCATCCGGGTTTCGCCCCCGTTATCAATTCCAATAACAATGCATGGTGGCTTACCGGCAGCAATCAGCGAATCCAGTATTTCATCCACCCTCCATTCTCCATACGGTGCTGTAGCATTATCAAAAAGATTCTGCCCATCCTGCATGTACATCACCGGGTATTTGTCTTTTGATTTGTCATAACCGGGTGGAAGATAAACCCAAATGCGTCTGTATCTTTTCAATTGCGGCATTTCAAAAGCAGTATCCAGCAATTTTACATTGGCTGATGCTGTATGGGCTTTTTGAAGGGAAGCAAATTCGTCTTTCCATGCTTCTATTGTAAAATAAAGCGTGGTATCGCTACTTATACTCACCATTCTATTTTCGATATCAGCACCTGCGCCAGCACATTCCACTTTATTCCAACTTCCACGGGTAAATTTAAATTGGTAGCTACCTTGTGAAACACCTTCTAACGCAACGCTTGTATCAACAATCTTAAAATTATTGTCATCTGGCTGCCAATTATTAAAGTTGCCAGCAATAAAAACCGGCTCCCCTTTATGAGAAACCGGTAATGATTTTAGCACAACCTTTACCCTAAACTGAGCCCAACCTTGCATGCTAAGCAACACTAAACCCAAGATCAAACCAACTGCTTTATCATTTACTTTTTTAAAACAGGATGATCTGCAATAAGGCATAATTGTTATTTTTTGAGATACGTTTTTATCTTTTGATGAACGCCATCGCTCAATGGAACCAACGGCAAACGCAATACATTTTTTACCAGGCCCAGCTCATACAAAAACGCTTTTACACCTGCCGGATTGTTTTCTGCGAATAATAAATGGTAAGCTTCAATCAATGGATCGTTTAATTTTTTTGCTGTTACAAAATCACTTGCCAACCCAGCTTTCACCATTTGAGAAAACTCCTTTGGAAAACAGTTAGCAGCCACACTGATCACACCATCAATACCATCAGATAATTCAGGCAAAACCAGGTCATCATCACCACTCACTATTAAAAAATGCTCCGGCCTGTCTCTTAGTAATTGCATGCACTGTGGAATGCTGTTGCCTGCTTCCTTGATACCGCCAATATTTTCCACTTCATTTGCTAAACGCAATGTGGTTGACGGCTCCATATTTCTTCCCGTTCTGCCGGGAACATTATACAGAATAATTGGCTTGGGAGATGCTTTAGCAATTGCTCTATAATGCTGAAATATGCCTTCCTGAGAAGGTTTATTATAATATGGCGCAGCGCTTAAAACCGCTACGGCTTTATCAAGCGGGAAGCTTTCTACAGTGCTTACTATTTCTCTTGTATTGTTACCACCAATACCCACTACCACGGGTACCCGATTATTGATCTTTTCTATTGTAAAGTTTACAATGTCTAACTTCTCCTGTTTCGAAAGTGTGGGAGTTTCACCGGTTGTGCCCAATGAAACAATATAATCTACTCCGTTACTTACCGTGAAATCAATTACTTTTTCTAGTGCATTAAAGTCAACTGATTCATCTTCATTAAAAGGTGTTACAATAGCCACACCAGTGCCTTTAAGTGTTTGTCTTAAACTCATTAGTACATTTATTTTGGGTGAAGTTATTATTATGCAGCGATATGATGAAACAAAAAAATCCCCGCTGTGGCGGGGATTAAAAAACACACTCAAAATAAATTTAGCTATTGGCGATATCCATTGGAAGAGGCTTTATCAATTGAGACCGATGAATATAATTTTTATCGGGAGCATAGATAAAGAGACAGGTACCATTTTTAATTTGATCAATAATTGCCTTGCTCAATTTTTCCGGTACAGCAGGGCAACCCCAGCTTCTACCTGCATAGCCCGTGCTCCTGATTACGGATTCACTTACATAATCGGCTGCATGCATTACAATATCCCTTTCGTAAGCCTTATCATTAAAACCTTTTTCTAAACCATTCAGGTGAAGTGAATATCCATGCTTTCCTATATAGGTATCTGCTGTGGTATAAAAACCCAGGCTGCTTTTATTGCTCTCAGGAGTATTGGAAAAATACCTGGCCATTTCTTTTCCTGAGTTCATACCATGGGCAACATACGTTTTAAATAATAGTTTCTGCTCCTTTAAATCGATAATAAACAAACGTTTTTGACTGGAGGGTTTGCTGAAATCTATAATGGAAATAATTCTATCGTTGTCAATCTTACCAGACTCCAGGATTTTTTTAAAGCCAATCATGGCAAATTCAAATACCTGGCTGCTTAATCCAGCAGCACTTAGGCCCATGGTTTCATACACTGCGGCAACTGCGGGCTCCATCATGGACGCAATTGGTTTTGCAATTACATTATGTGTAGGAGACGCAGGGCTTAAAAATTCGCTCTTGTTGCCTTGCCTTGAGATCGCTCCAAGGTTAGGTACGATAAATACCAACAAAAGAGAAACAAAAATATACCTGCAAATTGTAAGACTTTTCTTGTGCATTCCTGTTCTTTTTTTGGGGATAGCAAAGATAGCCAGAATGCCAGTCTGTAACTGTTAAAAAAAGGCTTTAATAAGCCATGGACGGACTTTCTATAGTTAAACCACTGGTTTTTAGAAATTTAAAGCTGCTGCGCTTAACGAGTTTTTACAGATAAATTACGATTGGGCACTATACGCCTATCATTTCCCTGGCATTTTTAATGGCAACTGGTGTGGGATTTTCCCCAGCCAGCATTTGGGCAATGGCTTCCACTCTTTCGTTTTCAGTTAACAGGCGCATGGAAGTAGTTATCTGTTTTGCTTTTTCGGCCTTATACACAAAATAGTGCGCTGATGCTTTGGCTGCTATCTGGGGTTGATGTGTAATGGTGATTACCTGGTGTTCTTTTGAAAGGTCTTTCATGATCATAGCAACCTGTTTGGCTGCTTCACCACTGATACCGGTATCAATTTCATCAAAAATCAATACTGGTAATTTGAGTTTTTTAGCCACCAGGGATTTAATGCAAAGCATGATACGGCTCAATTCTCCGCCACTGGCTACTTTACTCAGGGGTTCAAAACGATTGCTCTTATTTGCATCAAACAAAAACACTACATTGTCTTTGCCATATTGATGTAAAGTAACCGCAGGCAATTCAATTTTTATTCTTGCATTGGGCATACCTACCCTCACCAGCAGTTGATTTACCTGTTCTGTAAGAGGTTGAATGGCTTTTTTTCTTTTGGCAGAAATGCTGCTGGCCAGTTCCTCACATTTATTCATTAAAGCATGCACTTCAGTTTCTTTAGATTTGATGGTTTCGCCAATATCCAGCACATCATTCAGTTTAGATTGAAGACTTTCCTGGATAACTAATAAATCACTGGTTAATGCCACACCATGTTTTTTTAGCAGTTTATAACCAATGGCCATTCTTTCATTGATAAAAGCAATGCGTTCAGGATTGTATTGAACCGAATCACTGATGCGATCAATATTATCTGCAATATCAGCCAGTTCGTATTGGGCGCTTTGCAGCCTGTTTTCCAGTTCTTCAATCTCAGGATGAAACTGCCGCACCGCATGCATCTTATTTAACAGCATTTTTATCTGCTGCACAATGGGCTGTTCACTCTCTTTCAGCTCAAAATACAAGGCACTAAGTTGCTGCTTAATTTCTTCTGCGTTGCTTAACAATTTGAGTTCAGCTTCCGCATCTTCCAGTTCATTTGGCTTTAAGGAAGCAGCATCCAGTTCATCAAACAAAAACTTGTTATAATCCAGTGTTGCATTAGCCTCCTGCTGTCTTTGTTTTAACTGCTCCAATTCTTGTTTTGCCTGCTGGTAAGCTGCAAAATCAGTTTTTAAGTTTTGGAGCAATGAGGCATTGTCAGCCAATGCATCCACCACTTCTCTTTGAAACTGCTGATCTCCTAATTCAAGTGTATCAAATTGCTGGTGTAAATCTACCAGCATTGAGCTCAGTTCTTTTAGCTGATTCAGGTTTACCGGCGTATCATTTACAAAAGCCCTGGATTTACCATTGGCAGCAATTTCTCTCCTGATGATGAGTTCATCTCCACCATCCAGTTCATGCTCATTTAAAAAATTACTTACCTGGCTATTGCTGCTGGAAAAACAACCTTCCACTAGACATTTTTTCTCTTTATTCCGCAGTATACTGCTTTCTGCACGTTCGCCCAAAATAAGGCTGAGTGCGCCCATCACAATACTTTTACCTGCGCCTGTTTCACCGGTAATTACATTCAGGTTCGCTGAAAATTGAATGCTTAATTCGTCAATGATGGCGTAGTTCTGTATGAATAATTTCTGCAGCATAAAGAGGACGGCAAATTAATTTTTTTTTTCCAGCTATGTTGGTAACTGCAAAAATAAGAGCAATAAAAAAGCCTGCGGTTTGCAGGCTTTTGAAATATATTATTTGATGATTTTATTTTACCTCAATGCTGTCATTCAAATCTGTATCCACTAAAATACGTCCGCAGTTTTCACATACAATCACTTTTTTGCGAAGTTTGATTTCACTTTGTCTTTGTGGAGGAATAGCATGGAAACACCCACCACAGCTATCTCTTTCTACCGGCACCACTGCCAAACCGTTCCGATAGTTATTCCTGATACGATCGTAGCTCATTAATAATCTGTCATCAACATGCGACCTTGCTTCACCACCCATTTGGTTGTAATGTGTTTCTTCTTTCTCTGTTTCGCCAATGATCTTTTCTAACTCGCCTTTCTTTCCATTCAGGTTGGT
This sequence comes from uncultured Ferruginibacter sp., assembly GCA_964505135.1. Classification (GTDB taxonomy): domain Bacteria; phylum Bacteroidota; class Bacteroidia; order Chitinophagales; family Chitinophagaceae; genus Ferruginibacter. Next base: position 2,749 of record CAZDHQ010000118.1, on the reverse strand, counting down.
TTCTTTGGTTGCAATAGCTTTCTTCGCTAATTCCAACTGCTTAGCTTTTTCAGCAATTTCTTCAGTTGCATCCTTGATGTGCTTTTCGCAAAGCTTTACTTCAAGGGTTTGCATTTCTATTTCTTTGTTGATGGCTTCAAACTCCCTGTTGTTTTTTACATTCTCACTTTGCTTCTCGTATTTTTTAATCAGGGCTTCCGCTTCTTTAATGGCTTCTTTCTTTTGGTTGATGAACTCCTGCATGCCATTGATTTCTTCTTCCACTCTTGTCTGACGGGCGTGTAAGCCTTCAATTTCATCTTCCAGGTCTTTCACTTCCATTGGCAATTCACCTTTCAGGATCTGGATTTCATCCAGCTTGCTGTCAATTTTCTGCAAACGAACCAGTGAAACTAATTTTTCTTCTACTGAGAAATCTTTTACTGAAGCCATTGTATTTATTGAGATTTGATATTAACTATTTACACAAAGTATCGAACCGGGTTGGTTTTCACTTTTGTTTTTAGGACGGCGAAGGTAGGGAATTTTTCCTTCAAAATATCAAAAACGAGGTTGATGGTGAATTGTTCGCTCTCATAGTGGCCGATATCAGCAATTACTATTCTTCCATCGGCATCAAAAAAATCGTGGTATTTTACGTCAGCCGTTACATAAACGTCTGCGCCGGAGGCAATTGCGGTTTTGGTAAGAAAGCTCCCGGCTCCGCCGCAAACAGCTACTTTTTTTACATTTTTATTGCGTAAAGGCGTATGGCGAATCACCTCTAATTCAAATGTTTGCTTTAATAGGTGAAGAAAATCGGTCTCGTCCATTTCTTTGGGCAATTGCCCAAACAAACCGCTGCCGACTCCCGAATAACTATTTTCCAACGGGTAAATATCATAAGCCACTTCTTCGTAAGGATGGGCTGCCAGTAAGGCTTTTATCAAAGTCCTTTCTTTCCATTCCAGGAAAACGGTTTCAACCCTTATTTCTTTTTCTACGTGCCGCTGACCTTTTTCACCAACAAAAGGATTGGTTTCTTCACCCGCCTTAAAAGTTCCTTCTCCTCCTACATTGAAACTACATTCACTGTAATTACCAATCTGGCCTGCGCCTGCATCAAATATTGCTTGCCGTACTTGTTCAGCATGCGCTTGCGGAACAAAAACACTCAGCTTTTTTAGCATTCCATTTTTAGGTAAAAGAATTTGCCTCTGTTCCAAACCCAGCATATCGGCAATTTTTCCATTCACCCCCTGGATTACATTATCCAAATTAGTATGTATAGCATAAATGGCGATGTCATTTTTAATGGCTTTTATCACTGTTCTTTCTACATAATTCTTCCCGGTAATTTTTTTTAGTCCGCCAAAAATGATGGGGTGATGTGCAATCACCAGGTTGACTTTGTTAGCAATGGCTTCTTCAATCACTTCCTCGGTCGCATCAAGAGATATAATAATTCCTGTGCAATCCCAATGAACATTACCTGTAAGCAATCCTGCATTGTCATAATTTTCCTGCAAAGATGCTGGTGCGATATTTTCAAGCAAAGAAGTTATATCTTGAATTTTCATTAAAACAAATATTAAATGAACACTGCTGAATTATACGAATCCTATAAAACAAAGATGCAAAAAATTGCTGACCTGAAATATGCTGCAGCTGTTTTGGAATGGGACCAGGAGGTATATATGCCCGCAGGAAGTGCAGAAACAAGAAGCAGGCAGATTGCTACACTCAATGAACTGGCTCATACCTTTTTAACCGATGAAACATTGGGTAACCTGCTGAAAGAGCTGAATGCAAAAGATGGACTATCAGCAGATCAAAAAAGAAATGCTGCCCTTTCTTTGGAAGACTATGAACGCAATACTAAACTTACACCTGCTTTTGTAAGAGAAGTGAGTGAAAGCGTACACAAAGCCTATCATGCATGGGTAAAGGCAAGAAAAGAAAATGATGGAAAAATTTTTGAAGCGCCTTTGCAAAAAGTAGTGGAGTTGAAAAGACAGCAGGCAGAGATGTATGGCTATACACATCACCCTTATGATGCCTTGATGAATGAATTTGACAAAGGCCTTACTGTAAAAATCACCGATGCAATATTTGCTGGTTTGCAATCTCCATTAAAGAATTTATTGAATGATATTCAATCCAAACAGCAGGTAAATGACATGTTTTTGCAACGCCGTTTTGATAAAGACAAGCAATGGAATTTTGGCATTGAGATATTGAAAAAGATGGGTTTTGATTTTGATAAAGGGAGACAGGACATCAGCATACATCCATTCACTACCAACTTTAGCAACAGCGATGTACGTGTAACTACAAGAGTAGATGAAAATGATTTTGCCAATATGACCTGGAGCTGCATTCATGAAGGCGGCCATGCGTTATATGAACAGGGCTTGCCGGGTGAATACTATGGCCTTCCTTTGGGCGAATATTGCAGCCTTAGCATTCATGAAAGCCAGAGCCGCATTTGGGAAAACTGTATTGGAAGAGGATTGGCTTTTTGGCAGCACAATTTTCCTTTGCTGCAGTCGTTTTTTCCAGAGCAGTTTCAACATATTACAACTGCAGATTTCTTTAAAGGCATCAATAAAGTTCAGCCATCACTCATTAGAACGGAAGCAGACGAATTAACTTATCATTTTCATGTAATGATTCGTTACGAAATAGAAAAACTGCTGATAGAAGGAAACATTAGCACAAAAGACATTGCCGCATTGTGGAATGAATTATACCTAAAAAATTTAGGGGT
>CAZDHQ010000117.1:0-9253 GCA_964505135.1 uncultured Ferruginibacter sp. | reverse complement strand
CTTGCATTAAAAAAGTGGGTGTGCTCATTTTGTGCTGATCCATAGCCTTCATGAATATGTCCGCAGATATGCACGGCAGGTTGTACTTCATTCAGTTTTTGCAGCAGGTCTTCACAGCCAACATATTTACCTGTGGTTGTTCTATCGAGTATTTTATAAACAGGCCCATGAGTTATCACGATATCTGCATCATTGGGTATTAAATCCCAATGCTTTTTGATATCTGCTCCTCTGTGTCTATTGAACGCCCAGTTAAAAAACCAGGGACTTATTGGTGAACCCCAAATTTTTATAGCACCGATATTAACAGCACTATCATTTAAATAGCTAATGGATGCTGGAAGTAGTTTTTTAATATCCTTTTCCGCAGTTCTTTCAAAATAAAAATCATGATTGCCTGCAATGAAGATTTTATGCTGGTAATCTAATCCATCAAACCAATTCAAAAAGTTTTCAATCTCATATTCTTCACCTCTCATTGATACATCACCAGCATGGATAATCACATCTCCTCCCGGCAATTTTACCTGCTGGTGTTTTCCATGTGTATCTGATAGCGCAACAAACTGCATAAATAAATGTTAGAACAGCAATATAAAACTATCAGCCGAAGAAATTTTATTAAGTAATTTTATTTGCATTCAAATCCTGTTTATGAGATATACATTAATCGTCCTCGTCTTATTCATCAATACCATAACTGCACAGCAAACACAAAAGCCGCCACTGCATGGCAAACACTGGATGGCCATTACAGGCAAACCGTTGGCAGCCACAGCTGGTTCCATGGTTTTTCAAAAAGGCGGCAATGCAGTGGATGCAGCCTGTGCTATGCTGGCAGCTACCTGCACCATGTGGGATGTGTTGAGTTGGGGAGGAGAGACGCAGGCTTTGATTTACAATCCAAAGACGGGAAAGGTAATTGGTATTAATGCATTGGGTGTGGCGCCAACCGGAGCAACGGTTGAATTCTTCAAAAGCAAGGGCTACAATTTTCCGCCGGAGTATGGTCCACTGGCGGCGGTAACACCGGGTACATTTGGCGGCTTGTGTTTGATGCTGTCCAATTATGGTAAGTTGAGTTTAAAAGAGGTGTTGTCACCCGCCATGCAATTAGCAGCAGGTTATCCTATTGAAGCACAAACAGCCAACAGCATGGAACGACAAAAAAATCGAATCAAAGAATGGCCTTACAGCAAGAAAGTTTTTTTGCCACATGCCGGTGAAAAAAGAGAAGCACCTGCGGCCGGTGAAATTTTTGTTCAGAAAGATTTATTGGAAACATTGACCAAACTGGTAGATGCAGAACAACAGGCATTAAAAAAAGGCAAGAGCCGAAAAGACGCCATCATGGCTGCTTACGATCGCTTTTACAAAGGTGATGTGGCGCAGGAATTTGTGAGAGGCTGCAAAGAGCAGGGTGGATTGATCACCATGGAGGATTTGGCAAAATGGAAACCGGTGGAAGAAGAACCGCTACATGTAAATTATAAAGGAGTAGAAGTATACAAACTGCACGAATGGACACAGGGACCTGCATTATTACAAAGCCTGAACATTTTGGAGAATTTTAATCTGAAAGAGATGGGCTATAACAGCACCCGTTATATCCATACGTTGTATCAAACGATGAATCTTGCGTTTGCAGACCGTGATTTTTATTATGGTGATCCTGCCTTTCCACCTGCGGAACCCATCAATGGTCTACTAAATAAAGAATATGCAAAGCAAAGAGCTAAGCTAATCACGTTTGATAAAAACAATCCTAAAATCGGCCCCGGAGATCCTTATCCTTTTGAAGGAAGAACAAATCCCTACTTTGATATTTTAAAAAATCGAGGATATAATTTTGATTCGAATGGTAATCCAAAACCATCTGCCACACCAGCGCATGATGTGAGAAATGTAGCTACTAACGATGAAGAGTACATGCAAAGGCTCTGGGCTGGGACCACTTCTGTAGAAGCCGCTGATGAAGAAGGTTGGGTGGTTTCTATTACGCCTTCCGGTGGTTGGATACCGGCTTGCATTGCGGGCAATACAGGTATTGGTATGAGCCAGCGTTTACAAAGTTTTGTGCTGGATTCTACGCTCAATCCTTTTAATGTGATTGAGCCAGGTAAACGGCCAAGAGTAACACTAACCCCAACGCTTGCCCTAAAAGGTGGAAAACCATTTTTATCATTTGCCGTGCAGGGTGGTGATACACAGGATCAAAACCTGTTGCAGTTCTTTTTAAATATTGTTGAGTTTGGAATGACGGTGCAGGAGGCCACCGAAGCGGCAAATATTAATACGAATCAATTGTGGTTGTCGCTTGGCGGAACAAAAACAGAAGACCGGCAGCCACATGCCGGTGATTTGCTGTTGCATGAAAACACCTCTGAATGGGTGAGAAAAGAACTAAGGCAAATGGGTTATAAACTGAGTTTTGATGACAGAACAAGTGGGCCCATCAATGCTATTTATTTCGATTGGGAACACAATAGTTTTTGGGGAGGAAGTAGTAACCATGGGGAGGATTATGGGATTTGCTGGTAGGAGCCCCATCCCCGCCTCCCCCAAGGGGAGGAGCCAAGGCAGCAGCCCAATAATAGCAAAGCATATGATGAACAATGATCAATTGCTAACGGGCTGGCTGATTACCCTTCGACTCCGCTCAGGACGATGCCCCGATGAGGATTTGTGAGCTGGCTTCTGTGCCGGAGCAGCAACGGAAAGCGGCGACAAAAGCTGATGAAAGATTTAAGTTGAAAGCCCCATTATTTCTTCAATGGATTTAGTAGATATTCCAATCCATTTATTTTGATTTCATACAAGGTTTGCAGCAAAGTTCCGAGCTTACCTTTTGGAAAACCTTTTCTTGCAAACCATTCCAGGTAAGATACAGGCAGGTTACACAGTATGGTGTCTTTGTATTTGCCGAATGGCATTTTCATTTTTACCAACTCAGTGAGTAGTTCGGGATTAGGTCCAAATGCTTCTTCCATTATTCTTCTTTTCTTCTTACAATTAAATACCAGTCATTTTCTAATGGCAGGTAACCATAGTCGTAACAGTAATGATAGGTCTTGTTTGTTTTGGTGGTGTACAAATGAGTGATGTATTTAAAATGAAAGCCCAGGCGCTGCAGCTTGTCTTTACTGGCTTTGGCGGTTTCTTCTGTTTCGGGCAAAATGCTTTCTAAGATCTTCCGGTTTTTAAGCAGGGTGTTATTGATGTTACGCACATAAGTGCTGTAACTGCCCTTTGCTTTTTGTTGGTTATTGTAATTGTTGCGGCAATAATCGTCGCAAAATTTTTTATCGACCCGGCCTTTTATCGTTTTGCCGCAGGCTAAACATGTTTTTGTTTCTGATGCTGAAAATGCTGTCATGGTAAGGGTTTGAGCCAGTAATATACAACAATTTATCCGTGTACAAACGTTTTTACACGTTTAGCTTCGGGTATAAGCGAATAAAAACCGGGTATGGCTTTTTGGTGATAGCATCTTTGTGTTGTCAATCGGTTGACGTCGCCGGGAGACTGAGATAACAAAATTTAAAAAACAGAAAAATTTAAAGACATGTACGCACTAAGAAACAAAGTTCAATTGATTGGAAATTTAGGTAACGCACCAGAAGTAAAAACATTAGATGGCGGAAAAAAAGTGGCCCGCTTTAGTATGGCCACCAACGAAACCTACCGTGACCGCACCGGACGTAAAGAAACAGAAACCACCTGGCACAATGTGGTGGCCTGGGGTAAAGTGGCTGAGATTGCTGAAAAGTTTTTGAGCAAGGGAAAAGAAGTGGCCATCGAAGGTAAATTGGTTAACCGCACTTACAATGATAAAGAAGGTAACAAGCGTTACATCACGGAGATTGTAGCCAATGAATTGCTTTTGATTGGCGAAAAAGAAAGAGCCTAGTTTGGGCTGCCACGAATTCCACGAATAAACACGAATTGGTGTTGATTGGTGTAATTCGTGGCTTTTTCATTCTTCAAATTACTTTATGGAACAAATCATTTATAAATCGGAGGCATACCAAATTGTAGGCGCCTGCATGGAAGTTTATAATACGCTTGGCTATGGATTTCTGGAAGTGGTGTATAAAGATGCTATGGAAATAGAATTTCTTCAGCGGAATTTAGAATACCGCCGGGAGGATGAGCATACCATCAATTACAAAGGCACCATCCTTAAACATAAATTCTTTGCAGATTTTACAATGCAGGATACCATTATTGTGGAAGTAAAAGCAAACAGGGACGGTATCAATGATGAGATGATTGCGCAAACATTGAACTATCTAAAGGCTTCAGGAATGAAGCTGGCGCTAATCATTAACTTTGGAAAGACTTCACTGGAATACAAAAGACTTGTTTATTAATAAATAAAATTCGTGTTCATTCGTGTAATTCGTGGCAAAACAATTTTATGGCAACTGTAGAACGTAACGAAATTTTTGATCTGGCATTTCGCTTTGTAACCGAAACGCAGGAAAGCATTTTTCTTACCGGTAAAGCGGGTACAGGTAAAACTACTTTCCTCAAATACCTCCGTGAGCATTCTTCAAAGAATATGGTGGTAGCTGCTCCTACCGGCGTGGCGGCTATTAATGCTGGTGGCGTTACACTACATAGTTTATTCCAATTACCACTGCATCCATTTTTGCCCACAGAAAATAATAAACAACAATTGCTGCAAAGCATTCGCTACCAAAGGCACCGGGTTAACCTGTTACGAAAGATAGAATTATTGGTGATTGATGAAATCAGTATGGTACGCTGTGATACATTGGATGCCATTGATACCATCTTAAAAAGCGTAAGAAGAAATCACCATACCGCATTTGGTGGCGTGCAAATTTTATTTATTGGTGATTTATACCAATTACCACCAGTGGCCAAAAACGAAGAATGGAAAATATTGAATGAATACTATGCTTCACCATTTTTCTTTGATAGCAAGGCAGTAAAAGAACAAATGCCTTTGCTTATTGAACTAAAAACCATCTATCGCCAAAAAGAAGAAAGTTTTGTGAGCCTGCTGAATAAGGTGCGTAATAATTTGATGGACCCAACTGATTTCGCACAATTGAATAATCGTTACATAAAAGATTTTCATCCGGCAAATGATGAAAAATACATTACGCTTACTTCCCATAATAACCAGGCAGACAATATTAACCAGGCCAAACTCCAAAAGCTTACTGCACCTGCCTATAAATACAAGGCACGTATAGAGGGGGAGTTTCCGCCAAACATTTTCCCTGCAGAAGAAGAACTGGTATTAAAAGAAGGAACCCAGGTAATGTTTATTAAAAATGATACGCTCAATAAAAAATATTTTAACGGCAAAATTGGCATTGTGGCTTCACTTGACAATGAAAAAATTGTGGTGAACTGTGATGGCGAAGAAATTACTGTAACAGAAGAGGCTTGGGAAAACACCCGTTACACCTTGAACCGTGCCGATGAAAAACTGGAACAAAAAGTATTAGGTCAGTTTTTTCAATACCCCTTACGATTGGCATGGGCAATCACCATTCATAAAAGCCAGGGACTTACTTTTGATAAAGTAATGATTGATGCTGCATCCAGTTTTAGCAGCGGTCAGGTGTATGTAGCCTTAAGCCGTTGCACCAGTTTGAATGGCATTGTGTTGTTGTCAAAAATTCCTTCCTCAGCTATCTACAGCAATGAACAGGTAGTAGCTGCCCACACATCACTGGTGCCAAAGGGCTCACTGGCGGAGCGTTTTCAGGGAGCAAGACTAGTATTTACACTACAACTGCTAAGTGAAGTTTTTTTGATAAATGATTTGATCCGACTTTGTAATTGGCTAAAATCATTGATAGAAAAAAATGCAGAAAAATTAAATGCGGATGCTCATGCCTGGGTAGTGGCGTTTACGGAGCAGTTAAAAAAAGAACATGCCTTTGCGGAAAAATTCATTAACCGCATACCCGATTTTTTACAGCAGCAAGCCGTTATAGAAAACAATCAACCACTACAAAAAAGAATACAGGATGCGGCCAACTATTTTCTCCCACTGCTTCAGCAACAAAAAGAACAATTGCAAAAACATCCATTGGTAACTGAACACAAAGAAACAGCAACAATCATTGACGAATGCCTGCAGGAGTTGTTAAGCGCCTTCGTGGTAAAGATTTATTTTATTCAACATTGCCAGCAGCCTTTTACCATAGCTGGCTTCTTAAAACACAAATTGAATCTTGCCATTCCAAGGCAACATATTAGCAGCTATGCAGCTAACAAAAAAACGGCTTCGTTATCAGACATTCCCAATGCTGAATTATTTCTTTCGCTTAAATCCTGGCGAGACAGAATTTGTAACGAGACCAATACACCTATTTTCATGGTTGCCAGTAACACCAGTCTTAGAGAGATCAGTACTTTTCTTCCATTAAACAAACAACACCTGCAGCAGCTCAGCGGCTTTGGTACAGCAAAGGCAGAAAAATATGGAGAAGATATTTTAGCCATGGTGCATGAATATTGTGACCGCCATCATCTGGAAACCAATATTGAGCTAAAAGCTACCTCTCCCAAAAAACAACGTAAAGAAACCAGTAAAAAGAAGGAAGATAAAGTTCCTTCAGCTGTTATCAGCCTGCAATCATTTAAAGAAGGCAAAAGCATCACTGAAATTGCAAAAGAACGTAACCTTGCCGTAAGCACCATTGAAGCTCATCTTACGAATTTTATAAAAACCGGTGAAATTAAAATTGATCAGTTTGCAGATGCAGTTACCGTAAGTATTATCACAGAGTACATCAATACAAACCCCGAAAAAAGTCATACAGAAATAAGAAGCATGTTAAAAGACGCATATAGTTTTACACAAATACGAGCTGTTGCCAACCATCTTGTTTATCTACAACAGAAAAACACGGCTACTGGTATTATGCAATAAAATTTTAATCTGGTTGATTTTTACTTTCTCTTTTTCTTATATTTGAAAACCTGAGATTTTCACGATTGCCTTCCATTTATTAATTCCAAAACTGATTAATATGCTGACCGGAGAACTGCTGCAATCGTATTTTATGCCTGATGATGTTTGGGATGAGATGGTGAACAATCATTCCATCAGAGATCAGTATGCCAAAGTAGTTGAGTTTCTCTCCCAGCTTTCCATAGAAGAGTTGAATAAAAAAGAAGAACTTGCCAAAAGGCTGTTCATGAGCCAGGGCATTACATTTACTGTATACAGCAGTGGAGAAGGCATTGAAAAAATATTTCCTTTTGACATTATTCCAAGGATTATCACTGCTGCAGAGTGGGATTTTATTGAGCGTGGTATCAAACAGCGGTTAAAAGCACTCAACTTATTTTTAAAAGATATCTACAGCACACAGTTCATTTTAAAAGATGGCGTGGTGCCTGCTGATATGGTATACAGTTGTCCGCATTATTTAAGAGAGATGCACAATTTCCCGGTACCTCATGATATCTATGTACATATTTCGGGTATTGATTTGATTCGTAATAAGGATGGCTCCTTTTACATATTAGAGGATAATTTGCGTACACCCAGTGGCGTTAGTTATATGCTGGAAAACAGGGAAATTACCAAGCGTATATTTCCTGATTTGTTACCGCAAAACAATGTTCGCAGCGTAACAGAATATCCCACCATCTTACATAAAAATCTGGTTTCACTTTCACCAAGGCAAATTAGTAGTCCAACCGTGGTATTGCTCACGCCGGGCATTTACAATTCTGCCTATTTTGAACATACCACATTAGCCAGACTAATGGGTGTAGAGCTGGTGCAGGGAAGTGACCTGGTGGTAGACAACCACAAAGTATACATGAAAACCACTGCGGGTCTGCAGCAGGTAGATGTAATCTATCGTAGGGTAGATGATGATTTTATCGATCCGCTCGTGTTTAATCCAAACAGTATGCTGGGTGTAGCCGGCATTATGAGCGCATACCGCAAAGGGAATGTAGCATTGGTAAATGCGCCGGGCAATGGTGTTGCAGATGATAAAGCTATTTACACTTTTGTACCTGCCATGATTCGCTATTATTTAAACGAAGAGCCCATCTTGAAAAATGTTCCCACCTATCAACTGGGTAAGGATGAAGAAAGAGAATATGTGTTTAAGAATGTAAGAGACATGGTAATTAAAAAAACCAATGAGAGTGGTGGCTATGGCATGCTGATGGGCAATAACGCTACTGATAAAGAGATAGAAGAATACCTTGCTGAAGTACTGAAGAACCCAAGAAACTTTATTGCACAGCCCATCATCAGCTTATCATCAGTGCCATGTTATATGGATAACAAGCTGCAACCAAGAAGAGTTGATCTAAGGCCTTTTGCATTGTGTGGACCCGGTGGAATTGAAATTGTACCAGGTGGTTTAACGAGGGTTGCATTAAGAGAAGGTTCACTGGTAGTAAACTCATCGCAGGGTGGTGGAAGTAAGGATACATGGGTGTTATCCCCTCAGCACACTAAAGAAGTAACTTAAATGCTTCATAAACAGTGAAGCTGGTATAAATCATATACCACAATACAGCAATTGAAAAAAATATTCATCATCATTAAAAAGAGTTTGCCCGGTTCCCCTTTCAAAGGGGCAGAAGGGGTTTTCTAATTTATGCTTAGTCGTGTAGCCGATAGTTTATACTGGATGAGCCGGTATATGGAAAGAACCGATGGCATTCTCAGGATGCTGAAGATCAATTATGCATCATCACAGGATGATATGCATGAGTTTTCGTGGATGCCGGTATTAAAAATTTTTACTTTTTTGAGTGACGAAGAAGCGGTGAAAATTGCTTTCGATACAAGAGCCGTTTTGCTTTTTATGGTTACAGATAAAGAGAATCAAAATTCTGTTTTAAATATTGTTACTAATGCGAGGGAAAATGCCCGTAGTGTGCAGGATCATATCACCAAGGAGATGTGGCAATGCCTGAATGACTTCTATCATGCAATGAGGGATTACAGATTGGAAAAATGGTTGCAGAAAGATGATCCAATAACGGTACTGGATAGTCTATTAAAAAATTGCCTACTGTATTTTGGTACCACAGAAATAACAATGGCAAGAGGCGAAAGCAATGCATTTATCAATATTGGCAAATATCTTGAAAGGGCTTTACAGTCAAGTGATATATTGGATGTAAAATTCAGTTCTCTCAATCATAAGCTGGATAAGATTGCAGATACTACTTATTGGAAGTATTTGTTACTATCAATCTCAGGATATGAACTGTATTTAAAAAG
>CAZDHQ010000116.1:8405-9297 GCA_964505135.1 uncultured Ferruginibacter sp. | reverse complement strand
TTGCGATTGAGCAATTTTTATTACTTCAGTTAACAAAGCTGTGGATGGTTCATCATTCACCGTAATACTATCAGAACCAAACATAGCATACCAGGTAAGTGATCCCACTTTCCCATCTATTTCCAGCGGCAATCCATTTTGATCCCTGTGTGTGGCCTGGTAAAGCCTGACAGCCTGTGTAGTTTTTGGGCCATAGGTTCCCGTTAGTTCAAATGGTCCAAGTCCTGCTTCATTTAATTTTTGCTGGATGGCTTTTACGATGGCCTTATTTGTTTCACCGGTTTGAATAACCCTGTTAGGATAGTTCATGGTCATATAATTAAATGTGATGAATCAGCTTGTCTGCATGGCATGAGTAAAACGTAGTATTACAAACTCTGCAGGTCTTACCACTGCCATACCTATTTCTACAATCATTTTTTCATCTGCTATATCCTGATCAGTCATGGTTTTATTTAATCCAACTGCCACATAAAATGCATGCTCAGGTTTAGTTCCCTGCAGTGCTCCATTGCTCCATTGAACAGTTAAAAAATTTTCAATCATTGCCTGCAGTCTAACCCATGTATTTACATCGTTTGGTTCAAATACAATAAAGGCGGTGGACTTTTTGCAACTCTCTTCCACCATGTTACAAAATCTTCTTACACTAATATATCGCCACTCATTGTCATTACCGGCCAGCGTTCTTGCTCCCCAAACCAATGTGCCCTTGCCGGTAAATGTTCTGATGGCGTTGATGGATTTCCCTTCATTCACATCAACATTTAAATCTTCCTGTGTAGCATCATTTATTTGGCTAACGGGGCTATTGATAGCATTGATAGAAATATTTGCAGGCGCTTTCCAAACACCTCTATTATTATCAATGCTTGCATATACACCGGCTACG
>CAZDHQ010000116.1:0-8395 GCA_964505135.1 uncultured Ferruginibacter sp. | reverse complement strand
GTTATTGAGTACCGGATAATTTTGATAAAGATTGTTTTCTAATTCATAGAGATTTCTTATGGCAGTACTATTGATTGTTTCGGCAAAGGAGAGTAATGTTTGAAAAATGGATCGACTACTTTTTTCAATGTTTGATAAGATGGTTGATAAATCAAGTGAATCGCCATTAGCATTGATGCTGTAATTATTTGCATCGGCTGCAATGTTTTCAATAGCTGTATTCAGCCACTTAACAGCAATATTTTTCTTGTGGTACAGTACATTTACCTGCTCATCTGTTAAGCCAGTGATTTGCTGAACGGTTTTGTTTTTTTCAAGGCCAATTAAACTCACCACAGCATTACGCCATTCAAAAGCAGCTTCATTGATGAGTTGATCTGTTAACACAGCATTGGAGAATTTTATTTGGGTAAACCTTAGTGCCAGGTTACGGACAAAGCTGATCAAATAATTTAACCGGCTTTTTGCATTGAGCTTATTTGCTTTTGCCAGCGAACAAGAAAATTGATTAAATCTTTCTGTAGCAGAAACTGCTTTTAATGGAAAGATTGACTTGCTTGGTAAAGTGCCCGTACTTGTTGCATCACAGGCTGCTTCTAATAAACGGGCAATAAGCTTGCTGTCTTCAGTTGCTTTTGCAAGTGTCTTTACAATTCTTTCATAGTTGTTAATGATAAGACTACAATCGACTACTGAACCATCTTTATTGAAGCAGTTATTTTTCAGTACTTCAAAAGGAACATGGGTTGGATAATTATGAAACAACCATGGTGTATAGGCTGCTCCGTATTGTAAATTGTTTGTTCCAATCTGTTGCCTGAAATTACCTACAGCATTAGTTAAGCCGTTTTCTTTTTCATATAGATCAAGTATAGCAAAGCGGTCTTGAAGTTTTGCAGCTTGCTGCAAGGCTGTTTGTTGCAGTTGGTAAAAATCATTTTCTGCTAACAATACAGCATCGGGTATTACTAATAATGTGATCTCGTCTACCAACGAAGCTGCCTGTAACGAGTTTGATAAACTATCCAGAGAAGGAATTTCAACCTGACCGTTTATATTTTTAAAAAGACCAGTTGAAATAATATAACATTGACTGCCGCCATTATCAAAAAATAGCTGTACACTGTTGTATAAAAATGATTGAGCGGTATGTTTAATCGAAATTGAATTGACAGCATAGTTGTTTGCTTCATCCAGTGTAACGGAAAGATCACTTCCTTCCAGTGTTTTTTCGGCACCAAAAAACATTTCAAACTCTATCATAGAAGAAATGCTTGTTGGGATATTGATGAGTGTTAGCGCATCTTTCTCCGCTTTTTCTGTAAGGCCGATAAAAGCTGGAATGGCTGTAGCTACTGCGACCACAGATGCTGGCAATGATGTTACATCTTCTACATATGCGCCAGGTGTATTGAATGATGTAGCCATACGGGATTGGTTTTGATTAACATTAAAACGATAATTTTTTGTGGAGAGGAGGGGCAGTACAACAATAGAAAACTACAGGACAATGTTAGCAAGAAAGAAATGGAAAGTCAATACCTTAAAAAGGGAAGTTATGCTTTGCCCTGCACTACTATCACAATCTCGCCTTTTACAGGTTTGGTATTGAAATAATCATGCACTTCCTGCAGTGAGCCTCTTTTATTTTCTTCAAATTTTTTGCTGAGTTCACGGCTTACACAGCAGGGGCGATCCGGGCCAAAGTATTCAATAAAATCAGCCAGTGTTTTTACCAGCCGCATGGGACTTTCATAAAACACCATGGTTCTTTCTTCTTCGGCTAATTTTTTTAAAGCAGTTTGTCGCCCTTTTTTTAAAGGTAAAAAACCCTCAAAGCAAAAGCTATTCATAGGTAGGCCGCTGTTCACTAAGGCAGGTACAAAGGCGGTAGCACCAGGCAATGTTTCCACTGTGATATTGTGCTGTGCACATGCTCTCACCAATAAAAACGCTGGGTCGCTTACACCGGGCGTGCCTGCATCCGTAATGAGCGCCATGGTTTTACCAGCCTGCATTTGCTGCACTAAGTGTTCTACAATTTTGTGTTCATTGTGCTGGTGATAAGGCGTAAGTGGTTTTTGTATTTGATAGTGATTCAGGAGAACGGAAGAAGTACGGGTGTCTTCAGCTAAAATTAAGTCAACTGCTTTTAATACATCAATAGCCCTGAACGTAATATCGGCAAGATTGCCAATGGGAGATGGGACGATGTAAAGCATAAGTTTTAATGTGCTAATATGCTAATTAGCTAATGTGCTAATGAATCAACTACAAACAGTTTTACTGATTGTAATGGGTCTTTTGCTTAAATTTTTTTTGCTTCTGTATTATTGAAAAGAACCTTTTGTAAAAAGGAATTAGCAGATTAGCACATCAGCTAATTAGCTAATTGATTGAAACTTCAAACATTTCCATCACACCATTTGCCAGCAGTTTTTTAGCAGCGTCTTCAGCAATTTTTTTGGCCGCATCGGCGGAGTCTGCTTCTACCTGAAGGGTAATGTTTTTACCAATTCTCACGTCTTTAATATCGTTCAAACCAAGATTGGCCAGTCCGCCCAATACCGCTTTTCCTTGCGGATCCAATAACTCTTTGTGCGGCATTACTTTTACTTGTGCAGTATAAATCATGTGGTGCTTTTATTTTTGAAGGCCAAAGATAAAATAATGTAGGCAATGAAAATAATGGGAACCGCCAGCCATTTAAGAAAAATAGCTGCTACCAACCCAATTCCCAGCAATATTATTTTGGGCATGTTATTTTGGAGCGATGAATCTTTGAACTTAAGCGCTATCATCGGCAGGTTGCTTACCATTAGCCAGCTTACTGCTGCGATAACAATGTATAGTACCCATTTATCAGCAATCCATCGGTTAATATCAATAAGTCCATTACCGTAATGCAGTATCAGTGGAAACGACGCAATCAATAAACCAACTGCAGGAGTGGGCACTCCCTTAAAGCCATAACCCTGTGTGGTATCCAAATTAAATTTGGCCAACCGATATGCGGAAGCTGCAGTTACAATAAACGCCGGTAATAACCAAAGAATAGAAACATCCAGCCCATTCTCTTCTCTCATAAAACTCATGCGAAGCAGTTGGTATAATATAACTCCCGGTGCAGCACCAAAGCTTACCACATCCGCCAGCGAATCCAGTTGCTTACCCATCTCTGAGCTGGCATTAAAAAACCTGGCTACAAATCCATCACAAAAATCTACAATGGCCGCAGCATAAAGGAACAATGCAGCAATCGATAACTTTTCAGGAATATTAAAACTGCTGATAAATTCTTCGTTGGTGTAAATGCTGATGTTTTCTGTTTGTAATGCGAATACAATTGCAATGCATCCGCATAAAAGGTTGAGCAGTGTAAA
Organism: uncultured Ferruginibacter sp.; assembly: GCA_964505135.1. Taxonomy (GTDB): domain Bacteria; phylum Bacteroidota; class Bacteroidia; order Chitinophagales; family Chitinophagaceae; genus Ferruginibacter. Next base: position 5,012 of record CAZDHQ010000116.1, on the reverse strand, counting down.
AAGGTTTGGTAGCTGTTTCATGTTTGTGTTCCTGTTCTGCAATCTTATTCAAATACAAAACAGGCTATTAATTTAAAGCGTCTTCTATCAGTTAAACAGTGTGACAATTCAACAATTCATTAATGTGACAATTGGACAATTGAAGAATACATCAATTACTTCTTCCTCTTCATCAGCGCCTCAATCTCATCCGCCTCAATTGGAATATTCTTCATCAAATCTTTATTGCCGTTCTTGGTGATCCAAAAATTATTTTCAATCCGCACGCCCATTTTTTCTTCTTCAATGTAAATGCCGGGCTCAATTGTAAATACCATTCCTGGTTTTATCGGTTCTGTTCTTGTTCCCAGGTCATGCACATCTATACCCAGGTGATGTGAAATGCCATGATACAAATATTTCCTGTACGCCCTGTTATCCGGATCTTCATTTTTGATATCGCTCTTGGTTATCAAACCAATCTTTTCAAAAACTTTGGTTGCTTCATCGCCAATTTTTTCTGTATAGTCAACAATGCTGATGCCCGGTTTTAAAATGCCGGCTGCGTATTTGTGTAAATGTAAGCAGGCATTGTACACTGTCTTCTGTCTTTTGGTGAATTTACCGTTAACAGGAACCGTTCTTGTTAAGTCAGCACAATAGTTGCCATATTCTGCACCAAAATCCATTAAGACTAATTCACCATCTTTACATTCCTGGTTGTTTTCTACATAATGCAGTGTTCTTGCTCTATCGCCGCTGGCCAATATAGAACCGTATGCTTGCCCTGTAGCTCTCTGCGACAAAAATGAATGCAGTATCTCTGCTTCAATTTCATATTCCATCACGCCGGGCTTGATGAATTGCAGCAACCTTCTGAAAGTAACATCTGTGATGTCAATGGCTTTTTGAATTACTTCCACCTCCAGCACTGTTTTGATACTTCTCAGGTCTTTTAAAATTTTTGCGCTGCGTTTATAATTGTGCAATGGATAGCGTTCCCTCATTTGTACAGCAAAGCGATAGTCTCTTACCGGAACCAGGTTGGCCTTGCGGTCATTTTCGTTAGTGTTAAGATAAATGTTATCAGCCAAATGAATCCATGTCTGCAGCAATGCATCCAGCGAATCCAGCCACACAATGGTTTTAATTCCGGAAATAGCGGTGGCTTCGTCTTTTCTTAAGCGATGCCCATCCCATTTTTCTTTGAGTTCATTGGGCCTGGTGAGCACCAGTACTTCACGGTATTTTGGATCGGGGTTATCAGGAAATAACACCAGCATGCTTTCTTCCTGCACAATGCCGGTGAGCCAAACGAGCTCAGTATTTTGTTTGAACTTGTGTAAGGCATCGCCATTGCTGGGCAATTCATCATTGCTGTTAAAAATAGCAATCGAGTTTTTATCCATGCGTTCAATAAAACGCTTGCGGTTCTGGATAAAAATAGCTGGATTCAGCGGAAGATATTTCATGTACTGGAAATTATGAGCTGCAATATACGGCTAATAAGGCTTGTATAAAACATTAGCGCTCATTGTTATTTGGCAAAAGGTTTTTTGGGGGTAGCATCAACAGTTATATCTGCAAAATTGCGTACGAATGATCGCCTCTCATTGAGGCCGTAACTGTGTAAGAGTAGTGGCAATTGTTTGTTAATTAAAGATCTCCCTGTAGTTTGTTTGCAGGGAGATCTTTTGCACTTTTTAAAATGGTAATTTTCGCTCTAAAAAATATTTATTTATTCTCAGGTGTAATAAAGCCATCTGAGTTCACTTTATAACCGTATATTTCTATTTGTTCATTTTCCTTCGTCAGTGTTATTGTTTCTCTTGAGTCAAAATTTTTACGCTTAACAAAGTATTGTAAAACATAAATACTTTTTGCATCAGTTCCCCTGACAATTTTTGTTTCCCATTTATCTAAAGAGATATTTTCAATAAAACCAAGCTTTTCATGCATCGTTGTATACATATTTTTCAACTTAGTTGTATCGGTCACTTCAAAAAAACTGTTGCTGAAAAGAGAATAAGTTTTGCTGTATTCATTTGCTTTGAGAAAATCGTAAAATTGATTTGTAATTTTCTCAGCATCGTCTTTATCCTGTTCTCTATTAATAAAAGTTGAATTGAAGCGGCAGCTAAAAAATAGATAGCTAACTGAAGTAATTAAAAAACGGCGAACCAATTTGTTGTTCTCATGCTGTTTTGTTGTTTAAGAGTTTTGGAATTAATGGTTGCTGATAATGTGAATTTAACGACAATATACAGAACTGTAAAAATATAAAGACAATTTTACTAAATACATTTTCCACTAATACAACAAAAAAGCATCAGTAAAAAGGAAACTTATTCACGCAGGCTCGATAAAACTTTACAATTAACCTTCTGCAATCCACTTCAATTTCTCCAGCGCCTTCACTTCACTACACCCATCAACAAAACAACCGAGTGTGAAAAATATCTACTTTTTAACCGTACTCAAAATAGAGATGCTTCATTAGTTTGTGAAAAGTATACCAACTAAAATTATTTCGATCAGCAATACAAAAATGCTGCCTCAAAAGCACAAACCTGTTTACATTAAAGCCTGTCAATATGTTTACAGTTTTGTTTCAAGCCATTGTGTTTTTTCACCATGCTCATAGGGAACTCTACCACAATAGCAGCGCTTTCGAAACAGCCTTTTGTTACGCTTTCTTATCTTAATTGGAAGCTACGGTTTTCTTATTCTTTAGTTCCTCTATCATTCCTTTCAATTCCTCTATTTGGCGCTGCTGCTCCTGTATAGACGCTACCAGCACTGGTATCAGGCTCTCCGCATCGATGGTTTTGATGGAAGTATTCCTATATCCATTGTTAGCAAACATGTATTGCTGTGATTTTTCTTTTACCAGCTCGGGAAACACTGCCAGCATATTGTCTGACATAAAGCCGTATTGCTTGCCAGGCTGTAGCGAAAGATGCTTGTATTTATTAGTATCGTATTCAAATGCCTTTGGCTCCAGCCTGATGATTTTTTGCAAAGCTGTTTCAATAGAAGCGACATTTTTTTTAATTTCTGTATCTGCAATTTTTTGTGCAGAGGCACTAATGGTTACGAATGTAAAAACGGGAGCTAATAATAGTACACTAATCTTTTTCATAATTGTGAATTAATAAATAAGTAATTGCAATAGCAGTGCTATCACGTTAAAAATCTAAAAACTATTAATCACAATTCGGGAGGCGGTGTAGGGATTGAACGACAGATAAGTTTGTTTACAGATTGTGGTGCTGGCAAATTCTTGATAGATGGAATGGAAACAGGGAGTTCATTCCAGCTAAAGAAATCATTGTTGATGTACAAAACTTTTGATTCAGCTTCTTTCTTACTTTCTGTATTTTCTGTTTCTGTATCAGTGATATCCAGTACTTGCGAAGTAAATACACTCTTGCTTAATTGAGGAACGGTAGTAACTACACCCTTCGCCACGTAGATGGAGATAAAAAGAATGGCAGCAATATAGGTGACTATCGTTCTCATTGTTTGATGCAAAGTTAAAAGCTATAACAAGAATAGCAAGGGATTGTTGCTGTTTAAGTTTTTTTTAAGAGTTAAGTTAAAAGATCATCTCAGGGATTGAACCTTCGATCACGAGCCTGCCTGCTGTTTTTGATTTGATTTCATCTACAGTCACTCCGGGTGCTCTTTCTAGTAATTTAAAGCCATCTGGGGTAATATCAAGCACTGCCAGTTCTGTTACAATTTTCTTTACGCATTTTACACCTGTGAGCGGCAAGGTACAGGCAGGCAATAGTTTTGATTCACCTTTCGGGTTGGTATGCATCATGGCCACTATAATATTTTTTGCGCTGGCTACTAAATCCATCGCACCTCCCATGCCTTTCACCATCTTACCGGGAATTTTCCAGTTGGCAATATCTCCTGTATCGCTCACTTCCATAGCACCTAAAATAGTGAGATCAACCTTACCTGCTCTTATCATTCCAAAACTCATAGCGCTGTCAAAGAAAGCAGAGCCGGGTAAAGTGGTGATGGTCTGCTTGCCTGCGTTGATCAGGTCAGCATCTTCTTTACCCTCTTCAGGAAATGGTCCCATACCGAGTAATCCATTTTCACTTTGCAGTACCACGTTCACTTCTTTGGGAATGTAATTCGCCACCAGTGTAGGTATGCCAATACCAAGGTTTACATAGTAACCATCTTTGATTTCTTTTGCAATGCGCTGTGCTATTTGTTCTTTCGATAACATACGATCTTGATGTCTGATGTAGGATTTGTTGATGTCTGATTTGTAAAGAGTCTTTCAACAATGCAACCATTTAACAATTCAGCCATAAAACAATTTAACTATTTAGCCATTCAACCATTATCCATTAACCCATTATCAATTATCCATTTTTCCTCACCGTTCTTTGCTCAATCCGCTTCTCATAATTTGCACCTTTAAAAATGCGGTGTACATAAATGCCGGGTGTATGAATATGATCAGGATCCAATTCGCCGGGTTGCACCAGTTCTTCCACTTCTGCAATGGTGATCTTACCTGCCATCGCCATCAATGGGTTAAAGTTCCTGGCAGTGGCCCGATAAATTAAATTACCATCTGTATCTCCCTTCCATGCTTTTACCAATGCAAAGTCTGCATCAAATGCGTATTCCAACAGGTAGTCTTTGTTATTAAAATTTCTTATCTCTTTTCCTGCTGCTACTTCTGTGCCTACACCTGCAGGCGTGAAAATGGCTGGCATACCGTACCCTGCAGCCATGCACCTGGTGGCCAATGTGCCCTGGGGAATGAGTTCCACCTCCAGTTCACTGCTCAATAACTGTCTTTCAAATTCTGCGTTTTCACCTACGTAGGAAGAGATCATTTTTTTTACCTGCTTTTGTTGCAGCATCAATCCAATGCCAAAATCTTCCACACCGGCATTATTGGAGATGCAGGTAAGATTACGAATGCCTTTTTTTACTAGGGCCGCAATGCAGTTCTCCGGAATGCCACAGAGACCAAAGCCGCCCAAAATCAATAC
>CAZDHQ010000115.1:0-9299 GCA_964505135.1 uncultured Ferruginibacter sp. | reverse complement strand
GATACTGTTTTTCATTATAGGGAAAAAAAGGTAACTGATGATATGGAGCCCGTTACTGCAGATGATATACTGCAGTCTTTTGATGATCATAAAGAAGCAACCAACTATGCGTTAATGGTGCATGTAAAGCAACCATTAAAAGGCAGGCGAAAAGCATTTACCGGTATCGACAATGTGGGGCATATGTTTATCACACTGATAAAATACAATGCCGATAAAACTTTTGTAAGCCGCACCTTCGGCTTTTACCCAAATAAAAATAATTTTTTATCGGCCACACCGCTAAGGCCTTCATCCACATCCACACTTAAGGATGATGCCCGACATGACTGGGATGAAACTGTGGGGAAATTTATTTCTTACAGGCGCTTCACAAAAATCATCAAGGTACTTACCAAATACCAGTACAAGCCTTATGATTTAAACGAAAACAATTGTACAGATTTTGGCTTGTCTATAGCCACACTCACTGGCATTCAAATAAATGAAACCTCCGGGAAGTGGCCAATGGGTAAAGGCAACAATCCTGCTAATGCAGGCCAGAGTATGCTGGAAGATAAAGTAAGTGTGAACAGTTCAGAAGAGTTACCTAAATTTTTTGTTTTTAAAAATGAATAGGATTTTTTTTTGTTAATTAGTTTTTTAAATGCCCGTTAATGATATTTCTTTTCTCCTGCCGTTACCGCAAATGGAAGAAAGTTCTGCTTTGGTGGTAAAGGGCAAGTAGCATAAGGAGTAAATGCACAGGGTGGATTATAAGCCTTATTAAAATCCAGCAATACAATTCCATCAGGTCCTGGTTTATTGACTGTGAGAAACCTTCCCGAAGGATAAGTTGATAGCCCGCTGGTGGAGTCAGCAAATATAATAAACAGGTCATCACCTTCTTCCAGTGCATCCAGCGTATAGTCGTTTCCGTTATACTTAAAGGATAATTTTCCCGGCGAAGCCTGCTCACTGGTTTGGCCAATGATATTCTTAATAAGAATTTGGTTGGGGTGATTATCTGTTTGGAGTTTTGCCTTTATGATCCAGTTGGTATCTGCTTTGTAGCGTTCAATGCCTTTAAATGCTGTAATGTTTTCGCTGTTTAAATCTCTAAGACGGATACCCGTTTTGATACCTCTTTTTATAATTGTCCATTGTAAGCTTCCGGAAGTAAAAACGGTGCTCTGCGAAGAGTCTGTATTAACAACAACGAGTTCTTTTACCGGTACACCATTTTTCTTTACTGCGGCCTGCTCAGTTGTTTTCAAGGTAACGGTATTACCCGTTAATGTAAATGTACCCGCCGTTTCAGCAATTGTATTTTTTGGAAACTGGATTTGATTCTGAGCGCCTGCTCCAAAACTATTTTCACCCGGTGATAGCCAATATAAGCCGGCAAGATTTAGCCAGCCGTTTGTAGCCTTTAGATTGCTCACCCTGTTCTTATCCCACTCGTCTATATTTTTTTGATAGTTACTATTGGTTTGTGCACCTACGTTTGCCACAATGCTCAATACCACTGCAAGATTTATTAAACGGACAATATTCAATTTCATGTGTACAATGATAATATTAAAATGCTGTAATGTTTCTTTGATGCAAAAGTTTATTGGTTAGTACCTGGTACATTAACCAAGCTCAGCTCTTAACAGCCGTAAAGTTATAGAATTTTATTAGTCTACCAAATAAGTATACTATTTTTGAAAGCATCGAGTTACTATAATCACTTAGGATATTTTTATGATGACATTGAAACCTGTTTTGCTTTTGTTATGCATTATAAATACCTGCATACATTTATCTGCACAAAAAAAATACAACGTAGTACTGATATTGAGTGATGATCAGCGATACAATACGATTCATGCATTGGGCAATAAAGAGATCATTACCCCTAATCTTGACAGGCTTGTAAAAATGGGCACGGCATTTACAAGGGCTCACACCATGGGAGCAAGGCAGGGAGCACTCTGCATGCCCAGCAGGGTGATGCTGCTTGCGGGCAGGTATGCCAATCACCTGCAGCAGGATGGTGCCATCATTGCAACATCTACACCCACTTTCGCTGAGGCATTAAGAGCAAAGGGCTATGCTACTTTTCAAAGCGGTAAGTGGCATAGTGATAAAGCATCTTATAACCGTTCTTTTAGTGATGGGGATAATATTTTTTTTGGCGGCATGAATTTTCCCGACTCTGGTGGCCAGGAGCAGCCAAGGTTATTTCATTACGATAGTTTGGGTATTTATCCTTACAGCGTTAATTGGCAGGGAGATCATTTTTCAAGTGATTACTATACAGAAGCTGCTGTACGTTTTATCAATCAGCAAAAGAATAATCAGCAGCCATTCTTTTGTTATTTGTCTTTTACCTCTCCGCATGATCCACGTACACCACCGGAAAAATTTCGAAAGTTATATGATGTGAACAAGGTATCACTTCCGCCCTCGTTTATGCAACAGCATCCATTTGATAATGGAGACTTGAATGTGAGGGATGAATTGTTGCTTCCTAAGCCCTTGAATAAAGATAGTGTGAGGGCTGAATTGGCCGCCTATTATGCAATGATTACGGAGATGGATGATAATGTGGGAAAACTTTTAAATACACTGGAAGCTAATGGACAATTGGACAATACACTAATTATTTTTGCCGGAGATAATGGGCTTGCATTGGGCAATCATGGATTGCTGGGAAAACAAAACCTATACGATCATAGCATAAGGGTTCCGCTCATTATTGCAGGGCCAGGCTTGCCGAAAAATAAGATAAGCGATGAACTTGTTTATCTTTCTGATATTTCACCTACCGTGTATCATTTTACAGGACTTCCCATACCCTCTTCAGTAGAAAGTAAAAGTCTTTTGCCTGTAATCAAACATGATGAACACATAAGAGATCATATCTACTTTCTTTTTCGCAACTTACAAAGAGGAATCAAAACGGATGACAACTGGAAACTAATTTTATATAATGTGAATGGTGTGCATACTACGCAACTATTTAATTTGAATAAAGACCCAAATGAACTAGTAAACCTGGCTCTCAATAAAAATTATAGGTCAAAGTTGAAAAGGCTTAAGCTTTTGTTAGAACATGATATGAAAGTATTAGATGATGACCTTGATATTAGCAAGCCTGCCTGGAAGAAAAAATAGGAGTCTTTTGTCGATGATAGAAAAGTTGCCTGATTCTTTTTAATCAAGGACATACGATGTTAGTTTAGAAAGATAAATCCCATTTATCTGTAAAATTTGCTTAGTTGCAAAATCTTGTATGAAGCCAGTAAATATCAGACATTAATGGATGATACAGAAAATAAAAGAGGCTGTCTTTTACAGACAGCCTCTCCAAAACAACTGTATATTATACGAGTCTGAAAATACTAATTCAATAAGCCATCTAAAGTAATAGAAGCATAATACAAAGCTCCAATCGTAGGACCGCCAGCATACTGAATGTACCTGTTGTTTAAAATATTCGATCCTCCAACTTTGATAGTTGACTTCACTTTTGGAATTCTGAATGTTACCTGTGCATCTATATTATTAATAGCAGATACCCCACCTGTAACCAAAGGACTCTCCCATAAAAATGCATCCTGCCATTTCCACACAATATTGAAACCAACATTTCTTGCAATGGCCCTGTTACCAAATGAAATGTTCGTTGTCCATTTTGGGGTATTGAAGCCCGTTACAAATAAATCAGGTGTTCTGTTTCCCTTGATGTCATTGTAATTGGCATTACCGGATATAGCAAAGGTTTTATAGAAGTTCCATGTTACACCCAATGATGAACCATAAGTGGTGTAAGAATTTTTAGCATTGGTGTATACACGATACCTGTCCTGCCCTTTGCTTTCAGCCTTTGCTGGCTCTGTAGAAGTTGCAGGCACGGCCTTTTGAGGATCCCTGTTACGATCAAGCATTGCCAATACTGCTGCGTCACTTCCTACCTTTTCACCAATTGGCACAAACACCTGCACCTGGCCTAAGAAGCCATCATAAATATTTAAATAAGCATCGTAGTCAACAATTAGCTTGTTATCGAATAACACACTCTTGTAACCAAATTCAAAAGACTTAATTCCTTCAGGCCTTCCATCAGGTAAGTTAGCAACTTTCAATAATGACCTGTTTGCCAAAGCTGCAGAGTCTGTACTACCAGCGGATTTCACAGCAGCATTGAAGTTTACAACAGATGACTGCGTATAGCTGTTTTCTCTGAAGCCCAATCCTTCGTTGATGATCGGTAAAATACCTACACGCTTTACCCTACCATTGTTTACGTAACTCAATGCTTCAAACAAAGCCGGGAAACGATAGCCTTGCTGGAATGTTACACGGAAATTGTGATTCTCTTTAAATGTATAGACAGCAGCAATTCTCGGTGTAAACTTTACAGTGAACTCAGGATTGTAATCTGTACGAACAGATCCGTTCAGTTTTAGTTTATCATCAAAGAACGTTTTTGTTACCTGTACAAACCCTCCTACTTTTTTATAGTAAGTATTTTCCCCAAAGCTGCCATCAGCTAAAGCTGTATTACGATCAGCAATTGGTCTTTTAAAATCAACAAAATTGTTTCCATCAGGAATTAATTTATAGAGCCTTGCATCACCACCAATCAAGAGGTTAAACAATTTCACTTTATCAGTTAAATCCCATTGACCTTCTATATGGTACAGCGAACTTTTTTGTATTAAAGCTGCACCACCTGTAACAGGCGCATTAGGAATCAAACTTGATTTGATATCCCAGTTGTTGATCTTGATGATAGAATCTTTCACAACATTAAAACGTTGTGTACCGGGCTCCGCTCTTCCTGCATCAGCGGCAGCTCTTGCGAATTGTGTAGCCGCAGCAAGATTGTCAGAAGTCAAACTTCCACCATGAGCGTTCGCATAGGTAGTCAATGCATTTTTAAACTTGGTACCCCATGCACTATTACTTCCGCCGGTATACAAATCCAAATTATCCGCTAATGGTTTTACATTGTATGAATCACCGGTATTCTCCTGGGACATGTATGCTTTTACGGTAAAGTTTTTCCCTTTGAGTTCGAGATGATGATTTTGCACCACCACATTATCCAGCTTTACCTTGTTTCCTCTTTGAAACACACCATCCATTTCGCCAATACGATAAGTATAAGTTAACTGTGTAGACTTATTAAATTTATAAGCTAATGCAGCATCAAACTTCAGGTTATTTACTTTTGGATCAACCAAATCTTTTTCCCAGTAGCCAGTACGTGCTACTGTTAGTGTCCTGTTAGTTTGACCATCTATTGTTAAACCTGATAAAGAAACTGTATTACTTCCAGCCAATGCATCATCACCATATTTATTCCATCCATCAAATACAGCATTGTTAGCACCATTCAATGCAGGATAAGCAGGATTAGCACTTTTTAAGTTATTGGGATTTTGATCAATCCTTGTATCTGAAATCCAGTCAACTGCCTGCAGGTAGCCAGCATTAATTTTAAAAGCAAATTTATCATTGAATGCTTTTGCATAGCGTATAGCCGTTTCCGTTAAGATAGATGGAGAATGATCTGTACCATCTACATGATTAATACCGGTTCTTTGAAACACACTCAAGCCCTGTGTTTTAAATGGATCCTTTGTGATAAGGTTTGCAAGACCATTGATGGCATTCATACCATATAAAGCAGAAGCAGCGCCTGGCGTAATTTCAATGCTTTGCACATCCAGCTCAGTTGGACCGATGGCATTACCCAAAGGCACACCTAATGTGGCAGCCTGCATATCTATGCCATCCACCATTTGCATAAAGCGAAAGTTATTGGGAATATTAAAACCTCTTGTATTAGGCACTTTAAAAGTGATGGAGGATGTGGTTAGCTGCACTCCCTTTACATTACCTAAAGCATCATAAAAAGATGCAGCAGGTGTTTCTTTTAATGAACGGATGTCCAACTTTTCAATACTTACCGGTGATTTCAGAATTTTCTCAGACACACGGCTGGCAGTTACTACTACTTCATTTGCCAAGAATGTTTGTGAGGTTAGTTGTACTGCAATTTTAGAATTGCTGTTTTTAATTTCAACCTCCTGGGCAGAGAAACCAACAGAAGAGATTACCAAACGAAAAGGAAATTTTTGGTTTACTACCAAAGAAAATTTACCGGTTGAATCTGTCTGTGTTCCAATCTTGGTATCCTTAACAGCAATACTGGCTGCGGGAATGGGTTCATGGTTTTCGCCAACGATGGTTCCACTTAAAATCACTGCACCATTTAATTGTGCAAAGAGATAAACGGGTAATAAAAAAGCAAGTAATAAAATACTTTGTTTCATGATGTAGGTTTATTTATAAATATGCGGTTGCAGTCTACTATTTTGGTAGACTATATGTATAAAAAAATTTATTGGCTAATATTACATGCAGTTACAACATCGCTGCAACAGAATAATGTTTGGTGTATGGTATATACTCTGTATCATAAGAAGGACAAAGAAAAGGAGATTTAATTAGTCCACCAAAATTATAGGATAATAATTTTTAAATATTTTTTATCAATAGTCCAAGCAATGCCGCTACAATAATAATATATGGCTCCTGTAGTTTTTTAATATAGATAAGTGCTGCAATAGTAGCCAATGCAATTAAAGCAGTAGTAACATCAATAATACTACGGGTAGCAATAACAATAACAGAACCGGCCAATGCTCCTACCACTGCAGCTGTAATGCCATCTACAAATGCTTTGATGCTTTTATTGCCGGCAATTTTTTTAAAATACGGTGCAGGTAATACAGTCAGCAAATAACACGGAAGAAAAGTAGCCAGTGCAGCTACAGCTGCTCCGGGAAAGCCAGCTACTAAGTAACCGATAAATCCAACTGTTATCACAACAGGTCCGGGCGTAATCATAGCAACAGCAACAGCATCTATAAACTCCTGCTCATTCAACCAATGATTTTCTGTAACTACGCCAGCATGCAGAAAAGGAACAATAGCTAGTCCGCTACCAAAAACAAATGCGCCTGCTTTAGCAAAGAACACAGCAATTTTTGATAGTGTTGAGCTTTCATAAGTCCAGAAGCCTGCTTGCAGCAGTATAAAGGCTTTTGAAGTCTTTGAAACAAGTTGTTTGGGTGGCGCTTTAAAAAACATATAGATAACACCAGCGCCTATAAATAATAACAACGCTTCTTTCTGTGTAATAAATGTAACTACTGCAGCAGCGATAAAGAAGAGCCACAACAACCAATTTTGCTTGAACGATGCCAGGTTAAACTTGCCAATTGATTTTGTAGTAAGTTTATAAGAGCTCATAACAATAATGCCAATAACGGCAGCGCCTACCCCATAAAATACTGCCTGCATCCAGCTTAGTCCGCCATATAGTTTGTACAGCACACCAAGTAATACTACCATTATAAAAGAGGGAATTACAAATGCCAATCCAACTAAAGTAGCACCCAGCAAACGATAATGTACAAAGCCCAGGTAAATAGCCAACTGCGCTGCCAGTGGCCCCGGCATTAACTGTGCTAAAGCCAAGCCTTGCTTGTATTCTTCTTCGGATATCCATTTACGTTGCTCTACCAGGTCTTTATGCATATAACCTACTAAAGCAACAGGGCCGCCAAAGCCAATGCTGCCCAGCCTCAGGAAATATTTTATTAATGCTGATAAAGAATAAGCAGGTTTAGATTCCATGATTATTGGTCAATTAGTCTACGCTATGGTAAAAGCTGCATAATGGTATGCAGTACAAGAGTGCGATACTTCGACTCCGCTCAGTATAAACTTCACGATATCGGCGGATGATCACTCGCTGGTTACAAAAAAATTGCCCTGTAAATAGTAATAAGGCTACAGCATATCACAACAATACCCACCGCAACAAACATTTTTTTAGTAGGTAGTTTCGCAGTAAGCATCGCAGAGAACGGTGCTGTTACAATTCCACCTATCAGCAAGCCTGCTACAATATTCCAGTGCTGAATTCCTATATGGAAAATGAACGTGATAGCACTTGCTACAGTAAGAATACATTTTGCAAAAGTGGAGCTACCGATCACATACCTTGGTGTGTGACCATTTTTTATAAAGGTACCAGTAACCAATGGCCCCCAACCACCGCCACCAAATGAATCAATAAAACCACCAATTAGGCCAAGTGCAGTGATATTAATGTTCTTCTTAGTTGAGTCCTTTGCCTTTTTTGCAAAAGCATTACTAAGGATTCTTATACCCAGGTACATGGTGTATGCTGCTATAAACGGCTTGGTCAATTTTGCATATCGTTCACCTACATAAATCAAAGCAATGGCACCAAGTACCGCACCAATGATAGCAGGAATGGCCAACGCTTTTACCAATTGTTTATTGATATTTTTTAATTGCCAATGGCTAATGGTTCCGGCAGCACTGGTAAAGGATTCAGCAGAGTGAATACTTGCGCTGATAACAGCAGGTGGAACATTCAAAATCAATAATATGGTGGTGCAAATAACACCATAACCCATGCCCATGGAGCCTGCAACAATTTCAGCCAAAAAACCAACCAGCAGCATCCAGTAAAACAGATGACTGTCTTTGGCAAGCGCTGTTTTTAAAACAGCCAACTGCTCTGCACTTAAAAAAATATATACAGCAATCAAAGCAATAGCAATAACGGTAATGGCTACTGTATATTTATTCACTACTTTTCGGCGGGAAGAAGTTAACTCCTGTTCAGCAGCTACTACTTCATGGGAATGCGTTATTTCCTCTATTATTTCTTCAGGTGTATGTGGCGCCATAAACTATTTCTTCTCTACAAGCTTTTTAGTTAATTCATTTAGCTGGCGTACTTTTTCTTCGAAGCTGCCACCAATTTTATTTCTTATCTGCTGCATATTGTCCAGCAGTTCATTCATATTGCCAGGCAATACTTCATTTAAAAATTCTTTGATTCGTTTGGCAATGGTGGGTGATTTACCATTGGTAGAAATGGCAATCTTTAAATTTCCTTTCTGTACAATGGATGACAAATAAAAGTCACAGAGTTCAGGCTTATCGGCCACATTCACCAGTTTACCTTTTTGTTTTGCATCAATGCTCACCTGTTTGCTAACCGTAGCATCATTCAGCGCCGCTATTACAATATCGGCTCCGTCTATATCGCTGGCTTCATAGGCTTTCTCAATCAAGGTGATATTCGGATATTGCTTTGCATGCTCCTTAATCTCATCACTTATGCTTACTGCAACCAGTCTGATATTTGTTTTGGGAGAATTTTGAATCACCGCCTGCAGTTTTTCCTGCCCTACATACCCACCCCCTACTAT
>CAZDHQ010000114.1:0-9317 GCA_964505135.1 uncultured Ferruginibacter sp. | reverse complement strand
TAATTGGACTAACAAGTGGTACATATCCTGCTTTCTTTTTGTCCAGCTTTAAAATGATTCCCTCACTAAAGGGCCAGCTGGGTAATATGCAAACAAGCAATTTGTTTAGAAAATCCCTGGTGGTATTCCAGTTTGTAATAGCAGTTTGTTTGGTGAGCGGTTCTTATATTATTTATAAGCAATTACAATTTGTTTCCAAAAAGGACTTAGGCTTTAATAAAGAGCAGGTGCTAAGTTTTCATATTGATGATATGAAGATAAGAAATCAAATACCAGCCTTAAAGCATGCATTACTGCAAAGCCCACTGATACAATCGGTATCTGTTGCAGGCAATCCCATTGGCAACAATGACCTGGGTGGAAATGATTTTTCATTTGAACAAAACGGCGCCATGCAATCTTCTTCTCTAATGGCAAGGAAACTTTATTTTGATGAAGACTTTTTAGCAACCACTGATATCAAGCTTTTGCAGGGAAGAAATTTCTCATTGGCCATGCAAACCGATAGGGCAGATGCAGTGATCATCAATGAAACTTTGATGAAGCAGCTCGGTTACCAGGATGCAATTGGTAAAAAAATGCAATACCGGTACGGTAAAGACGGCGAATTAATGAAACGTACAGTTATTGGTGTAGTAAAGGATTTTCATAGTGCATCATTGCAGCACAAAATAGAACCGATGGTAATGATGATGCCACCTGTTGCAGGCGAACAGGATAACTTGTATGTAAAAATTGCAAAAGGTAAAGCTGCAGATGCGTTACCATTTATTAAAAAAACGTATGCTGACTTCGATCCGAATAACACAGCGGTTTTTCGTTTTATAGATGAGAACTTCAACAAACAATATGCGGCGGAGCAAAGGCAGGAAACCATCTCACTCGCCTTTACCGTATTGGCTGTTATCATTGCCTGTCTTGGCTTATTTGGTTTAGTAACTTTTGCTACCGAACAAAGGCGAAAAGAGATCGGGATACGGAAAGTGCTGGGTGCGTCTGCTTCTTCAGTTGTATTGATGTTGGGGAAAGACTTTGGTAAACTGGTAGCTATCGCTGCTGTAATTGCTGTACCCGTTGCATGGTTTGCAATGAATAAATGGCTGCAGGAGTTTGCGTATCGTATCAATATTGAGTGGTGGATGTTTTTATTATGTGGCTTTATTGCCATTGTAGTTGCATTGGTTACCGTTAGCTCCCAGGCTATCAAAGCATCAATGGCAAACCCAGTGAAGAATTTGAGAACAGAGTAGCTGTTGTGAATGATCCATAGTTGGAATGCTAACTGGTTTAATTGTTGATGAATCGCTGCCTCTTTGAGTCTTTAATTATATAGTTATGAATAAGTTTTACAAGATATTAATGTGTGCCAAACAGGTCTTTTTGCAAAGAGTTATGCTTTTGCTATTCGTCAGTATAACCCTTTTAGAAAAAGAAGCATTTTGTCAAACAACCTTTCCACCGGATAATAACAAGAAAGCGTCTGTTTCAGAAAATATTGGTATCACAAATGTGACTGTTAATTACTCAAGGCCATCAGTGAGTGGAAGAGAAGGAAAGATATGGGGAGATTTGGTTCATTATGGATTTAAGGACTTGCATTACGGAACGAGCAAAGCAGCTCCCTGGCGTGCAGGTGCCAATGAAAATACTACGGTTGAATTCAGTACAGATGTTTTGGTAGAAGATAAACCACTTCCAAAAGGAAAGTATGGTTTCTTTATTGCAATGGGCCCCGATAACGCAACTCTTATTTTCTCAAAGTTTAACACAGCCTGGGGAAGTTTTTATTATAATCCTGCTGATGATGCTTTACGTGTAGACGTGCCCGTTAAGCATTTGAATGAAAGCATAGCAAGACTGACTTACCAGTTTGATGCACAGGAAGCCAATTCGGCTGTGCTTTCAATGATTTGGGAAAAAGTAAAAGTTCCTTTTAAAATAACCGTTGATTTACAGAAGACACTGGTGGATGCTTTTCGCAGGGAATTTAATTCCGGTGAGTTTTACCGCTATTGGCAAAACATGAATATGGCTGCCAATTATTGCCTGGTTAATAACATCAATCTTGAGGAGGGCTTAACATGGGCAGACCGTTCCATCAATACTTTTTTTGGTGAAAGCAACTTTACTACTCTATCTACCTATGCTGGTTTGTTAGAAAAGCTAAACCGAAAACGGGAGGCTGATTCTATCATGAATAAAGCTTTACCGATGGGTAAGATAACCGACCTTTTTAATTATGGTTATAGCCTGGCTAAAGCAGGTGAAAAGGATAAAGCATATAAGATATGGAAATCAAATTTTGATAAAGAGCCGAATAATGATTACTCGATATTGGGTATGGCCATGGCTTATTATGTGACCAATAAAAAAGCAGACGCTATCAAGATAGCTAATAAAGGAAAGGATAAAACGGAAGAAGCTGGATTCAAAGGTTACTATTCTACATTGATCTCGAAGATGGAAGCAGGAAAAGATATTTTTGATTAGATCCAACAGCAATGAGTAATGTAATTGTCATAAACTAAGATGATGAAGAAAGTTATTTTATACTTCTCAATTTGTTTGTGCTGCATCGTAGTACATGCACAGGAAATCAGGTTAGACAAGTTATCTTCTTTTAATGTTGTTAACAGAAAAATTTCAATAAATGATACGGGCAGAAAAGTACAGATACACCTGGGTGCTGCGGAAGGAGATGGTATCGCATGGGTAAAGGGAGCAAGTTTTGTAACTGGAACGATTGAGTTTGATGTGAAAGGAAAAGATGTATTGCAGCAAAGTTTTGTCGGTATTGCTTTTCATGGACTCAAGGATTCCTCATTTGACCCGACGATAGATGTCGGGCTACTGATCAAAGCATCAGTATGGCACAACGATGACGAGTAAACGAAAAATGTTTGACACAAAATCTTACTTCTTCAATCTTAATTATTAAATATTACAAGCCATGATAAATAACTATTTTAAAATCGCCTGGAGAACAATTCGAAAAAACAAACTCTTCTCTTCTATCAATATACTTGGCCTATCGCTGGGTATTGCGCTTTGTTTTCTCATCATGCTTTTTGTGCAGGATGAACTGAGTTATGATCGCTTTAATGAAAAAGCGGATCGTATTGCAAGAATCGCTTTTAATGCAAACATCAATGGAGGTAAAATAAATGAAGCTGGTGTGATGGCCCCAGTGGCAGCCACCATGAAAAAAGATTTTCCTGAAGTGGAAGATGCTACCAGGATACTGCGTATGGGTACACCTAAGGTGAAGTACCAGCAAAGTATTTTTAAAACAGATGAGATGGCATTTGTGGATCCCAATTTCTTCAGCATATTCACCATGCCTTTGATAAAAGGTGATGCTGCAAATGTGCTGGCTGAGCCTAACAGTATTGTGCTGAGTGAAACGATTGCTCAAAAATATTTTGGTAACCAGGAGGCGATTGGAAAAATACTCAGCATCAACAGCGATACTGACTATTATAAAGTTACCGGTGTGATGAAGGATATGCCATCCAATTCTCATTTTCATTTTGGATTATTGGCTTCTATGAAAGGCTGGAAAGATGCAACAAATACCTCATGGCTGTACGGAGGATATGTTACTTACATGCTGTTGAAGCCCGGTGCTGATTTGAAAAAGATGGAAGCAAGATTGCCAGCGATCGTTGAAAAATACATGGGTCCACAAATGCAGGAAGCGATGGGAATGAATCTTGAGCAATTTAGAACTAAAGGAAACCAACTTGGTTTTATACTGCAGCCTTTAACTTCTATCCATTTGTATGCGCATGCTACCAATGAGTTTGAACCCGGCGGCAATGCAAGCTATGTGTACATTTTTGCAGGTGTTGCCATTTTTATGTTGCTGGTTGCCTGCATCAATTTTGTAAACCTGTCTACTGCAGGTGCATCTAAAAGAGCGAAAGAAGTGGGCGTTAAAAAAGTAATTGGGTCAGACAAGTGGCAGTTGATTAAACAGTTTCTTTCTGAATCTGTTTTGATTTCATTTTTTGCTTTGCTGATCGCAGCCATCATCATTTGGTTGGCACTGCCTGCATTCAATGAATTATCCGGTAAGCAATTGCACTTTGATATTAAGCCTGTATTGGCATTTGTTGGTCTTGGTTTATTAGTGGGAATTGTAGCCGGCATTTATCCTGCATTTTATCTTTCTTCATTCAAACCAATTGCTGTATTAAAAGGAAAGTTTGTAACGGGCAACAAAACATTTGGTTTAAGAAGAAGCCTGGTAGTGTTTCAATTTTTTATATCAGTGATGCTGATTATTGGTACCATCGTTGTGTACCAGCAAATGAAATTTATTCAGAACAAAGATCTTGGTTTTAATAAGGAGCAGGTGATCACATTGCCTAACTCATGGGCACTTGGTAAAAATGAAAAGGTATTTAAAAATGAAATGCTCAATGATCCAAGGATTGAAAATGCAACCAGTTCCTGGTACAAGCCTGCAGGCCCCACTAGCTTTAATAATGCGCTTGCCTATCCGCAGGGAAATGATAAATTGATATTAAATAGTGTAGAGTACCATATTGATGAAAATTATATTCCTACACTGGGTATTCAAATGGCAACAGGCAGAAATTTCTCCAAAGAATTCAGCACCGACTCTACCGGTATCATTTTAAATGAGACTGCAGCACGTGCTTTGGGCTGGAATAATGAAACAGCCTTGAATAAAATCATCATCAGGCAAAACAGTGAAAGAGGCAACAACACACCGTTTCATGTGATAGGCGTAGTAAAGAATTTTAATTTTAAATCGTTGCATGAAAGCATCAGTCCTTTAATGATGAGCCTGCAACCTGAAGGTGGCCTGATCTTTAAAGCAAAGACAACAGACATCGCAGGATTATTGTCTACCATGAAAGCAAAATGGGACAGCTATCAAACAGGCGAGCCATTTACCTATTCTTTTTTAGATGAGCTTTTTGAAAAGACGTATGCTGCTGAACAAAAGACCAGTGCTATACTAAACATCTTTGCGGTGGTTACCATCATCGTTGCCTGTTTGGGCTTGTTTGGATTGGTTACTTACACGGTAGAGCAAAAGACAAAAGAGATCGGTATAAGAAAAGTATTGGGTGCAAGTGTATCGCAGGTGTCTGTGATGGTGTCGAAAGAATTTATCAGGCTGGTATTAATTGCTTGTTTAATTGCATTTCCATTGGCATGGTATGGTATGAATAAATGGCTGCAGGATTTTGCTTACAGGGTAAACATCAGCTGGACAGTATTTGCAATTGCAGCATTGGTGGCTTTGGCTATTGCATTGCTAACTGTTGGGTTTAAGGCAATCAAAGCAGCGCTGTCAAACCCGGTGAAGAGTTTGAGAACGGAGTAGCGGCCCCACCCATCCTCCCCCAAGGGGAGGGGGAAGGCAACAGCTTTTAATAATAAATTACTTGGCTGGTGATAAATAAATAATTCTTTTGTCACCAGCTTTTGAATAAGAATTAAACATCGTTGCGCCTGTCCCCAACGAAGTTGGTGGATCGCATGCTGACGCTTTGGTCAGCATCCCGACATTTATCGTCGGGACTCTTTTGTACTTTTATTTCTTTATTCAGTCTACCATGCAGATGATGCAATATGTTCACTCCGAAAACATACTAACGTCTTAAACGTTTTCAACGAAAGAACATTAGACTTTAAACCTTAAACTTTAAACTACCTTATCGAACCTCAAACCTCAAACTCCTTACCTTTATGAGCCTTTCAAACTAACCGGCTTAATAAAGCAATGTTCAAATATTACCTCTCTATCGCCTGGCGAAATCTCTTAAAGCAAAAAAAATTTTCAGCAATCAACATCCTTGGCCTTGCTATTGGTATTGCTGTAGCCTTTCTTATCATGAACTATGTGAGTCATGAATTTAGTTATGATGATTTTCACCAAAAGAAAGATAGAATCTATCGTGTAGAAAGCCAGTTTTACGAAGGCAACAACTTAACAGACGACTGGGGCACCAGCACTTTTGGTTATGGTTCTGCCATGAAGAAAGAGTTGCCGGGCATTGAAGACTTTGTCCGCATCTCCATCCATGAAACAGAACAGGTAGTAAAATACGGAGATTACAAAGTGAGAGAAGATGGTGTGGTATACACAGAGCCTTCTTTCTTCAACATCTTTGATTATAGGTTGCTGGAAGGGAACAGATCAACTGCACTTTCCAAAGTAAATAGTGTGGTGATAACCGCTAGTGCAGCCAAACAATTTTTTGGTAATGCAAGCCCGATGGGCAAAACTCTCCGCTTTTTAAGAGGCGATCATTTTGTGGATTGCATCATCACGGGTGTAATGGAAGATTTCCCTGCCAATTCCCATATTCATTTTAAATATTTAATTGCTTACGAAGGATTGCCCGTGTGGATGAAGGATTTTTGGTACCTGCATGAAGCATATACTTATGTGTTGTTGCAGCCCGGTGCTTCTGTAGCTGCCATTGAAAATGGTTTTCCTGCATTGGCAGAAAAATATAAAACAGCAGACGCACTCAGGAGTAAGAAATGGGCAGTGAAATTAGTGCCGCTTAAAGATATTCATCTCAACCCCCAGAAGGGGTACGAACCTGAAATAAAAGGAAACAAAACATCCCTGGTTACATTGGCGGTCATCGCTTTTGTAATCCTGCTCACTGCATGGATCAACTATGTAAATCTTTCAACAGCAAGATCGCTGGAACGGGCCAAAGAAGTAGGCATAAGAAAAGTGTCAGGTGCCTTTCGCTGGCAGTTGATCGGGCAGTTCTACCTGGAATCAATCATCGTCAATCTTGCTGCACTCATTCTTGCGTGCTTGATTGTTTTAATTGGCCGAAGTTATTTTAATGAACTAACGGGAAAGGATATCGGCTTTTTTATTTTTAGCAAACCATCGTTTTGGTTCACCATGATTGCTGCATTGCTGGGAGGGGTATTTTTATCGGGCTTGTACCCGGCATTGGTATTGTCTGCTGTAAAACCGGCGGCTATACTAAGAGGGAAGTTCGCCAATTCATCAGCAGGTAACAGGCTGCAAAAAGTATTGGTGATTTTCCAGTTTGCTGCTGCACTGTTTTTAATGATCGGCATGTTTGTAGTGAAGAAGCAAATCAGCTTTATGCACCAGCAAAGTTTGGGTGTAAATATTGATAGAACGATTGTGATGAAGTACCCCGTGAGCACAGCAAAGCTGGAAGTAAACGTGGCACAATTTGCTGAACGAATCAGAACGATGCCCGGCGTGAAATCAGCAACCGTGGCCGGTTCTGTGCCAGGCATTGAAGTAGCCAAGTTTGCAGCCAACAGGATGTATGGCAGCTCAGACAAAGCAACAAGACTCTATGAAATGCTGACGGTGGATTATGACTATATAGACATGTTTGGTTTGGAACTGTTAGCAGGCAGAAGCTTTAAAAGAAATTTTGGTAACGACAGTGCCAATATGCTGGTGAATGAAGCGTCATTGCAACAACTGGGCATTGCGTCCGCAGCAGAAGCCATCGGCAAAAAAGTAGCATTGGAGGGAGAAGAAAAACCTGCAGAGATCATCGGTGTGGTGAAAAACTGGCACCAGCGTGGTTTGGGTAATAATTACACACCCATTATGTTTATCATGAATGGAAGAATTAGCTGGGTGCCTGCTGAATACATTGCAGTAAAAGTAGCCGGTGATGATTTGAATGCAAAAGTGGAAGCACTAAAGGCAACATGGAAGGAATATTTTCCCGAATCAAGCTTTGATAGTTTTTTTCTTGACAGTTATTTCAACCAGCAATATGCAGCAGATGTTCGCTTCAGCAGAGTGATTGCGTTTTTCACTGCTTTGGCTTTCTTTATTACCATCATGGGTGTATGGGCTCTCTCTGCCTACACGGCCAACAGAAAAGTAAAAGAAATCGGTATAAGAAAAGTGTTAGGCGCCAGCAGGCTGGATGTAATGATGCTGTTTTCAAAAGGTATTTTAAACATGATTGGTATTGCTTTTTTAATTGCCGTGCCGTTGTCCTATTTCTTGATGAGTCAATGGCTGAATCATTTTGCTTTTCGTACAGGGATTAGCGTTTGGTTGTATTTTTTTGGAGCGGTGATTGCATTGCTGATTGTCCTTGTCACGGTACTTTGGCAGAGTGTTTTAGTGAATGTGCAGAAGCCGGTGGAGAGTTTGAGGATGGAGTAGAAGCCCCACCCAGCCTCCCCCAAGGGGAGTAGCAAGGCAAGAGAATGCTTGTTGAAAACGTTTTCTGTAATAAAGTCTAATAAGATTTTTTGAGACCAGCTTTTGGACAAATATTTAACATCGTTGCGTCGCACTCTTGTACTTACTTTTATTACTCATCACGCTGTAAAATGAACAAATTATCAATATCAGACTTTAAACATCCATACAGTATTTAAGAAAACAACATCCTATTTTTGTCCAATGAAGTTTTTATTTTCCGTTCTTATAGCAAGCCTTGCTTGCATCGGCTCAAATGCCCAAACAAAACATGCATCTTTTAAAATAATCCCCCTCGGCACTTATGGTGGCAGTGATGAAAGTAATCTTTCTTCTTATATGCTGGCGGCAGCCGGAACGAATGAGTATGTATGTCTGGATGCAGGTACCATTCGTGCAGGAATCAATAAAGCCGTCAGCAAGAAAGTGTTTCCTAACAATGCTGCTGCCGTTTTAAAAACGAATATCAAAGGTTACCTGATTTCTCATCCGCATTTAGATCACCTGGCAGGGCTCATCATTAATTCACCGGATGATTCTTCCAAGGCAATTTATGGTATGCCCTCATGTATTGATGTGATAGAAGAAAAATATTTTAGCTGGAAAAGCTGGGCCAACTTTGGTGATGAAGGCGAAGCACCGGTTTTAAAAAAATATCATTACAACAGGCTAACGGAAGGATTTGAAGTACCGTTGAGCAATACCAATATGTTTGTAACAGCATTTGAGTTGAGTCATTCCAAGCCCTATACCAGTACAGCATTTTTAATACGGTCAGACAGTGCTTACGTGTTGTACTTAGGTGATACGGGTGCTGATGAAATAGAACATTCAACCAAATTGCAGGAACTGTGGAATCATGCAGCGCCATTGATCCGTTCTCATCAGCTCAAAGGAATTTTTATTGAAACCTCTTTCCCGGATAGCCAGCCCAATGATAAATTATTTGGACATCTTACGCCAGTCTTATTGATGAAAGAACTGCAAAACCTGGCTGCACTTTCAGGAACTGATAACCTGCAAAAAGTTCCGATCATTGTAACTCATATCAAGCCATCCGGCGGTAATGAAGCCATCATCAAACAGCAAATCAAAGAAC
>CAZDHQ010000113.1:0-9336 GCA_964505135.1 uncultured Ferruginibacter sp. | reverse complement strand
GAATTTTTAGGGAGAATTGTAGTATCAAGATAATAGCAATTCATGCTATTGTCAATATTTTTTCAATAAACATTTTATAAATAAATGATGCAATTCTTTTGCTAACAGCAATAAGTCAACAGGAGTATAACAATTGTTTAAGCCCGGTTACTGGTGAGGAAATTTTTTCCAAAGATGTGCAATGCTTAGAAACAGGAGATAGGCAACAATTAAAAAGCAAGCATGATAACTGCTTGCTTTTTAATATAAAATTCGGCTATGTGTTTAAATTCTTTCGTCGATTTCTTTGCAAATTCTTTCAAAAATTTCGCCAATACTGCCTTCGCCCTCAAGATAAACAGCTTTGTCAAACGCCTTATAATACTCCGCTACTGCGGTGGTCTTGCTGTGGTAAACTGCAATTCTTTCACGAATCACCGCTTCGTTGGTATCATCGCTTCTGCTGCTTGTTTCACCACGTTTTAATAATCTTTTTACCAATTCTTCTTCGCTTACGTTTAAAGCCAGCATCACGGCAATGGAAGTATTCTTTAGTTCGAGCAATTTGTCCAGTGCTTCCGCCTGGGCAGCTGTCCTGGGAAAGCCATCAAACAAAAAACCGTTGGCGTTCGGGTTGGCATCTAATGCTGAACTAATCATACCTATTACTACTTCATCCGGCACCAACTGCCCTTTGTCCATTATTTTTTTAGCCTCCAGGCCAAGTGGTGTTTGTTGAGCAATTTCAGATCGCAGTAAATCGCCGGTGCTAAGGTGTTTTAATCCGTACTTCTCTATCAGTTTTTCGCTTTGTGTACCTTTACCGCTTCCGGGCGGGCCAAACAGTATTAAATTGAACATATTGAGTTGATATCCGTTGTAATAAGAGCAACAAATATAACATACGTACTTTAAAAATCCTTTAACAAAAAGAAGAAACCTCTGAAAAACTACAATTCTAATAAATCCGTAGTTTGAGTAATAACTACTAATTATGATTAAAACAGTTTATATAGCAGCATTAGCTTTTACAATTGTAAGTGCATGCAGTTTTACCAGCAACAAAAGCAAAATAGCAACAATGGATACAGAAAAAAAAGATGAATTTTCTTCAATGGCAAATGACACTGGAATCATTAACAAGCCAGACAGCGAGTGGAAAAAAATTTTACCGGAAGATGTCTATCATATAGCAAGAGAGAAGGGAACAGAAAGACCCTTTACCGGCAAATATTATATGCACAAAGAAGCTGGCACGTATTATTGCGCTGCCTGCGGTAACCCGCTTTTTGCCAGTAATGGTAAATTTGAAAGCAGTTGCGGATGGCCAAGTTTTTTTGAACCTATCACCAAAGGAAGCATTATTTATGCGCCCGATAACAGTTATGGCATGAAGCGTACCGAAGTAATGTGTGGAAAATGTAAAGCGCATCTTGGTCATGTATTTGATGATGGGCCACCACCTACCGGGTTGAGATATTGCATCAACTCTGTGATACTTGATTTTAAAAGAGCAAAAGAAGCAGAAGAAAAATATAACAGCGGCAACAATTAATGTTGCCGTTTTTCATTTCCACATTTGATAGTTAACCGATTAATTCGCAACTTCACCATAAACTAATTTGTTTATGGTAAAGCGTACTTCTGCAAAAGCATTCATCCTTCTTTTCATTTTCTTTTCACAGCAACTCAACGCTCAAAAAATTTCTGTTGACCAGTTTAAAAATCTGAAGGCAAGAAATATCGGCCCTGCCGGAATGAGCGGCCGTGTAACCGCGGTGGATGCAGTTATTACTAATCCTGATATCATTTATCTTGGTACGGCATCCGGAGGTGTGTGGAAAACAGAAAACGCTGGTAATACCTGGTCGCCTGTTTTTGATGAACAATCTATATTAAACATTGGTGCGGTAGCGGTGCAGCAAAGCAATCCTTCTGTAGTATGGGTAGGCACAGGTGAAGGTAATCCGCGGAACTCACTAAATCTTGGCGGTGGAATCTATAAAAGTTTGGATGCAGGAAAAACCTGGAAATTGGTGGGCTTGGAGAAGACAAAAAATATTCACCGCATTATTGTTGATCCTAATAACCCAGATGTAGTGTATGTAGCGGCCATTGGAAATCCTTACACAGAGCATCCTGAAAGAGGCGTATATAAAACTACAGATGGTGGCGAAACATGGAAACTTATTCTCCATACAAATGATAGCAGCGGATGTGCAGATATGGTAATGGATCCTACCAATCCAAATAAATTATTGGCCGCTATGTGGCAGCACAAAAGAACGCCTTATAGCTTTAAAAGTGGCGGGAGTGGAAGCGGTTTATATATTACTTATGATGCCGGTAAAACCTGGAAAAAATTAGGAAAAGAGGAGGGCCTCCCAGAGGGAGATTATGGCCGTATTGGTCTTACTGTTTCAGGCAATGAACCAAAGCGTATGTATGCTTTGATTGAAGCAACAAAAAATGGCTTATACAGAACAGATGACGGTGGGTTTAAATGGGAACTAATCAACAGTAATCCAGCAGATGTAACCAACCGTCCTTTCTATTTTCAGGATATAAGAGTAGATCCTAAAAATGAAAACAGGCTGTACAATATTAACCAGATGGTTTCCATGAGTGAAGACGGAGGTAAAACATTTAGGGTGATCATTCCCTATAGTGGTATTCACCCGGATCACCATGCGTTTTGGATTCATCCGGCAGATCCTAATTTTATTATTGATGGCAATGATGGGGGCATTGGTATAAGTCGTGACCGTGGCCGCACCTGGAAATTTGATGAGCAGATTCCCGTTGGTCAATTTTATCATATCAATACAGACAATGAACTGCCTTACCATGTAATGGGTGGTATGCAGGATAATGGAAGCTGGCGTGGACCTGCTTATACATGGATAGATGCAGGTATCAGGAATTATTATTGGCAAAGCTTATGGAGTGGTGATGGTTTTGATGTATCACCCGATCCTGAAGATGCCAACTGGGTGTATGCTATGAGCCAGGGAGGATACTTTGGCAAGTACAATGTTTTGACGGGTGAAGATATGTTTCTCCGTCCGCCGTCACCAGACAGAAAAACCAGGCTGCGCTTTAACTGGAATGCGGCTTTTGCACAGGATCCAACTGATGCAAAGACGATTTATTATGGCAGCCAGTTTTTACATAAAAGTGCCAATAAAGGAATGGACTGGGAGATCATCTCACCTGACTTAACTACGAACGATACCGTCCAGCAAAAGCAGGATGAAAACGGTGGACTTTCTTTAGATATTACCGGCGCAGAAAATTATACAACCATTTTAGCCATTGCTCCTTCACCAAAAGATAAAAATGTGATTTGGGTTGGTACTGATGATGGTAATGTACAATTGACCAAAGATGGCGGAAAAACATGGACCAACTTTAGA
This sequence comes from uncultured Ferruginibacter sp., assembly GCA_964505135.1. Classification (GTDB taxonomy): domain Bacteria; phylum Bacteroidota; class Bacteroidia; order Chitinophagales; family Chitinophagaceae; genus Ferruginibacter. Next base: position 5,941 of record CAZDHQ010000113.1, on the reverse strand, counting down.
GGAAAAATTCCTGGTATGCCTATAGGGGCATGGGTTCCCCAGATTAAGGCCAGCACCTACAATGCAGGAGAGGTCTTTGTAATTTGTAACGATTACAGGCGGGGAGATTTTAAACCCTATATTTTCCGCACAAAAAATTATGGGCAAACCTGGGAGCGATTAATTGATGAAAACAAGGTGAAGGGTTATGCACTTTGTATGATCCAGGACCCGGTTGAGCCTAATTTGATTTTTGCAGGAACCGAGCAGGGACTTTGGGTAAGTTTTGACAATGGTGCATCATTCCAGCAATGGAAAAATGGTTATCCATCCGTGTCTACTTTTGATTTGGCAATACAGGAAAGAGAAGCTGACTTATGTATTGCATCATTTGGTCGTGCGCTTTATGTATTGGATGATATAAGACCATTGAGAAAAGCCGCAGCATCATCAGGTGCACAGCCAACTAAGTTCTTAACCGTTTTTGAGCCACCAACAGCATACCAGGTAAAAACAAGAGCTGTAGCTGGATATGATTACAGCAGCTGGGGAATATTTGAGGGAGAAAACAGGAAAAGAGGAGCACAATTTTCTTTCTATGTAAACAAAGTACCAGAAACAAAGCCAGCTCCCGTCACTGATAAACCAGGAGAGAAGAACAAAAAAATTATTGTTGCAAATAAGCCTGTAGCGGATACTGTTAACAAAAAAGCAATACCCGGGTTGGACACTGCTACAGTAAAAATTTATAATGATGCCAATGAATTAATCAGAACGTTGAAAGTAAAAGTTGATTCCGGATTTAACAGGCAGTATTGGGGTTTTGAGAAAAAAGGAGAAAGGCAGCCGGGCTCTTCTAAACCAAAACCAAGTGATGTTGAACCCGGTGGTGATGCTATTTTTCCAGGTACCTATAAACTGGTGATTGAACTTGGCAAAAATAAAGATTCAGCCATGTTGCAGGTAAAACCAGATCCGCAAGCGATACCTGATAAAGCAATATATGATGCTAAAGATGCAATGCTAAAACGCATTAGCAAATCAAATGATAAATTGGTAGAACTAACAGACAGGCTTACGGATGCAGAAGAGACAATAGCGAAGGTGGAATCATCATTAAAAAATATTGAGACTAAGGAAGCAGATAGTTTGCGTAAACTCAGTAAGGCAATGACAGATTCTATTAAGAATATCAGGCAGTTCCTTTTTGGTAAACCGCTGGAAAAACAAGGTTACGGCAGGCCCTACCAGGAAACTGTAATAATGAGAATACAGGAAGCAAGATCAGCCGTAACCAGCAAAGAAAAAATACCTGGTGCTCAGGAAATGGCTGCAGTAGAGCTAGCCGAAACGTTGGTGCAGGAAGCCGTGAAGAAAACAAACCGTTTTTTTAGTACACAATGGAAACAATACGAAAAGCAGGTAAACAATAATCCGGTAAGTCTATTTACTGATTTTAAAGACCTATAAATTGTTTTTAAGTTTTAATGAAAGACACGGCGTTAAGCTGTGTCTTTTCATTTTCCAAAGCTTTGTACTAAAGCAGTTAAATTTGTAAAACTTGATTTTTAAATTTTTTAAAATGCCTTCAAACAGATTAAGCCATTTAGCCGAAACATTAATAGGATCAGAAATTGTAAAACTTGGAAACCAGATAAAAGAAAAGATCAGGCAGGGAGAAAAAATATATAACTACACCATTGGTGATTTTGACAGTGCCATATTTCCTATTCCTGCAGCGCTGAAGCAAAGAATTATCCGGGCTTATGAACATGGACATACCTCTTATCCGCCGGCAGATGGCATTATTGAATTGAGAGAAGCGATTGCTAAATTCCTTTTAGAGAGAGAAGGTCTCAGCTATAAACCAAACGAAATACTTGTGGCTGCTGGAGGCAGGCCACTCATTTACGCTGCTTACAGGGCTATAGTTGATAAAGGAGAAAAAGTAATTTATCCTGTTCCAAGTTGGAATAACAACCATTATGTTCATTTTACAGAAGGAGAGCATATAGCAATTGAAACAAAAATGGAAAACAATTTTATGCCCACTGCTTATGAAATCAAACCGTATATAAAAGGCGCATCTTTGCTGGCGCTTTGCTCTCCATTAAATCCAACAGGAACCACGTTTGCAAAGAAAGAGCTGGAAGATATCTGCGATATGGTACTGGAAGAAAACCAACGGAGAAGTGTAGACGAAAAAAAGCTGTACCTGCTTTATGATCAAATTTACTGGACACTAACCTATGGTGATACACAACACTATAACCCTGTTTCATTAAGGTCCGCAATGAAAGAATACACCATTTTTATTGATGGTATCAGTAAGGCTTTTGCTGCCACTGGAGTAAGGGTTGGATGGAGCATGGGTCCATCTCATTTAATTGATAAAATGAAAGCGATTAATAGTCATGTGGGGGCCTGGAGCCCCATGGCAGAGCAATATGCTACAGCAGCCTATTTAATGAATGATGATGTAGATGGCTACCTTAAAAATTTCAAAGCTGATTTGTCTGTTCGATTAAGCCATATTTATGATGGTTTCATGATGTTGAAGCAGGAAGGCTTTGCAGTAGATGCCGTAGAGCCACAGGCTGCTATTTATCTTACAGTAAAAATTGACCTGGTAAATAAAACTACAAGAGATGGTAAAACACTGCAAAAACAGAGTGATGTAACAGACTATATCCTAAATGAAGCAAAACTGGCTTTGGTGCCCTTTACATCTTTTGGTGCTCATTCTAATAACTGTTGGTATCGACTAAGTGTTGGAACCTGCAAAGAAGAAGAAATTGACGAAATGCTGCAAAAATTAAAAGATGCGCTAAGGCATCTTTCATAAACAATTTTATTAGAGAATGAAATTAGTTTTTACAATTTAAAAACACAAAGGGTGGCAGATTTTGTTGCTTTATTGTTTCCTTAATAGTTATAAGCTTACCAATTATTTTATGTTTGTTTAAATCAACTACTTCATGAGCCACAGCAAGGTTGTCCATCTTTTCTACATTATATAACAGCTCATGTAAAAGTTCTACCTGCTGCTCTATTGCTTGTGGGCTCATCAGTTCCTGGTTGAACATTACAAGTAGGTCGCGGTTGATATTGTTCATCTTAATTGGCTTTAGCGCCGATTAGTAACCAACGAAACCTCTTTTTTGTGGGCAACCGCATTGTCCTTTTTTTGAAGAACTACAACTGGTTGCTGTTAATAAGGAGGCTACTAAAATCAGCAAAAAGGATATTCTAAAAAGTTGTTTCATAGAAAATGAATTATCAAATTAAACTAATTTCACCGAATTTTATTGCTTTTGTTATTCGTTTTTTATAAAAAAAGATTAAAAACCTGAAAAAACCTACCATTTTAATAGCGCCGCTGGACTGGGGACTTGGACATGCTACTCGCTGTATTCCCATAATTCATGAATTAAACCAGAAGGGTGCTATCGTCATAATAGCTGCAACGGGTCCAGTAAAAGCCTTATTGCAGCAGGAGTTCCCAGGAAATTGTTTTGTTTCAATCCCACCTTATAACATAAAGTATGCCCAACATTCAAGAATGCTGGTTTGGCGGTTAATTTTACAAATTCCACGTGTTATTACAGTTATTTTAAGAGAAAATTGGTTGCTAAGACGCCTTGTGGAGGAGAATGCTGTCGATGTTGTGATATCAGATAATCGTTTTGGCCTTTTTCACCATCGTGTAAAAACAATTTACATTACTCACCAACTAAGTTTTGAAACTGGTAATCCCGTTTTTAATCGAATAGCAGCTAGTATTCACCATTGGTTTATTAAAAAATATTCCTGCTGCTGGGTGCCGGATTTTGAAAAAGAACCGCTAGCCGGTAATTTATCCAGAACCTCAAGGAAGATAAAGCATTTACGATATATTGGATGCCTGTCGCGGTTTGACAAAATCGATCCTATTGAAAAGAAATATGACTTACTGGTTTTGATTTCTGGTCCGGAGCCTCAGCGGACAATTTTTGAGAATTTAATACTTGATCAGACGCAAGATTATCCTGGAGTTGTATTGTTGGTACGTGGTTTGCCCGCTGACGACCATATTATTCAAAATAAACAATCATATCAACAAAATATCATTTTTAAGAACCACGTTAATGGTCATGAGCTTTGTATTTTAATGCAACAGTCAAAACTGGTTATTTGCAGAAGTGGATATACCTCTGTAATGGATTTACTGAAAATCAGGCAAAAAGCTGTTTTGATACCTACACCCGGTCAGCCGGAGCAGGAGTATCTTGCACGGTACTTAAGTGAAAAGAAGGCTTTTTATACTGTAAGGCAAAGAGATTTTAAACTTGCTGAAGTAGTTTCTTGGGCTAAAAACTTCGATTATCAAATGCAACCAGCTAATATGACTCAATACATTAAAGTCATTAGCGATTTGTTGATGGATGAAATGGAAATAAAACATTGAATTTGCAATTATTTCATATAAATAGAAGTTTAAATGCCGCGGCCTGATGGTAAATTTATTATTTTGCATTTTCTTACAACAACGTACTCAATTACTATTCTTCATAAAAAATCATCATGAAAAAGTTATTAGTGACAGGATCATCCGGATTGATAGGATCGGAAGTATGTATTCACTTTGCAGAACAAGGATGGGAAATACATGGCGTAGATAACAATCAAAGAGCTGTGTTTTTTGGCCCTTCAGGCGACACACGCTGGAACCAGGGTCGTTTGGAAAAAGCAATTAAAAATTTTATTCATCATGAACTAGATATAAGAGACAGGCAGGGAGTATTAGATTTAGTGGCTACTGTACAGCCAGACGCTATCGTTCATACCGCAGCTCAACCGAGCCATGATAGAGCAGCAGCTATTCCTTTTGAGGATTTTGATACCAATGCAGTTGGGACATTTAATTTATTGGAAGCCACCAGGAGATACTCAACTGCTATACCGTTTGTACATATGAGTACAAATAAGGTTTATGGTGATGCTCCTAATGAAATAGCGATGACTGAGCTGGAAACCCGCTGGGATTATGCGGATGCAACCTATGAAAATGGAATACCTGAATCATTCAGAATTGATCAATGTAAACACTCTCTGTTTGGTGCTTCCAAAGTATCTGCAGATATTTCTGTGCAAGAGTATGGCCGTTATTTTAACATGCCAACCTGTGTACTAAGAGGCGGTTGCTTAACAGGACCCAATCACTCAGGTGTAGAATTACACGGCTTCCTCAGTTATTTGATCAAATGTAACCTGGAAGGAAAAGAATACACCATTTTTGGTTATAAAGGAAAGCAGGTTAGAGATAATATCCATTCATACGATGTGGCTTGTTTCATTGAGGCGTTCATTAACTCACCCAGGGTAGCTGAGGTATATAATATTGGTGGTGGTAAAAATAACTCTTGTTCTATACTGGAAGCTTTTGATATCATTTCTGGCATTAGCGGAAAGCCAATGAAATATAAATATGATGAAAAAGCCCGTATTGGTGATCATATTTGTTACTACAGCGATTTGCGCAAAATGAAGGCGCATTACCCAGGATGGGATATTACTAAATCATTGAAACAAACTTTCGAAGAAATTTACCAGGCCTGGGTTAACAAAAAGAACTAAAGGCAATTCATAAAAAGGCTACTAATCTATGTACATAGTCCATCTTGGCTTTTCGGGTTTTCCCGTGGGCAATGCAGCTACGCAACGTATCCGATTTACATTTAAGGCTATACAGCAGGCAGGTTATACTCCGCTCATTATTAATAAGCAAGCGGTGCATAGTAAAGTAGCTTACAAAAACCATGTGAATAGGTTTGATGGATTAATGTTTGTAGATACTTCACCTGTTTTGACCAAACAAAATTCATTTGTGAAGAGAAACCTGAACAAGGTACAAGGCTTTTTGAAAGAGTTTGGCTTGTTATATAAAAGGCGGAAAAAAATTCACGCTGCCATTTTGTATACC
>CAZDHQ010000112.1:0-9355 GCA_964505135.1 uncultured Ferruginibacter sp. | reverse complement strand
GGGCAAGTTTGTCAACCTGCTCACTCATTTTGAAATAACTGCTAACAGGCATATGTATACTTTCTCTGTCTGTAACTTCAGTGAAAGTTGCAAGTTCAGGTTGTCGTTTAGAATTGGCACCGCTAATAATCAACCCTGATTTTTTATTGAAAACACTGAAGTTTCCCTGGCGGTCAAGGAAAAAATTATTTAGGCTCACACCCGGAGCAATAATACCTGAATACGTTACAACCCAGGGACCTGTTTTGCGAATACCTGCAGGTACTTTCATTGCATGGGCGTAGTTAAGTTTATCCTGTGGTATAGGTGCGACTTTTCCTTCATGATAGTAGAGAACGTTTTGCGCAATGCGGCCAAACGATTGCATATTTCCTCCATAAGAATTTAAATCTCCATCGTAGGGAAAATGACTTGTAAGAAATGCTGCATAGCGTCTGCCATCCGGAAAGTGAGAAAAACCAAAATGTCCCCACATGGAAACTCCCCAATAACGATTGCGGTCATTGATGGTTTCCACCGGCGTGCCATCCGGGTAAGTAAAATATTTATGAAAGTCAGTGGAACGCCGTAATGCCTTAAGTGCTTCCGGGTCCTTTGAGTATTCCCAATAAACAGCAATTTGAGTAAGCGTCAGGTAGTCATAGCCGGTAGTAGGCCCGGCCTGGCTATGTTCACCCCAATATCCATCAACAGCCTGCTCCTGTACACAAAAGCGATGTAATACCCTTGTTGACATTTTCACCCAATCAGGTTTATTAAACACATGCCCGCCTACCAACAATGCTGATGCATAGATGGCATAATGATTAGGCGATGTAATTATAAAAGGCGCATTGTACCAGGGATAATCAATTCGCTTAACTAACTTTGGCTCCAGTAATGCGAGTTCTTCTAACAGTACTTTTTTCCAGCGCAGGCGGCGTTCTTCTCCCAATTTATTTTCCAATATCCGGTATGCTTCCAGCCACATATAAGTATCCCAGTCACTATCGCCCCGTTTTGAATAATTACCTTTTTCCTGTTCTGTAACAAGGAAGTCGCCGATGCGTAGCGCTAATTGCAGCAGGCCGGCATCTCCATACCGCTTATTTGCAGTATGTTTTTTTGTATAAAGTACAGCAGGCATAAGGATAGCATTGGGAAAATGAACCCACCCAGGTTGCGATTCCAATGATGCAAGAGTTGCATCAGGTTCCGCAGCCATTCGCTTTTCTACTATCGCAATTCCAGACTCAAGCAATTGAAAGTAACGTGCCGGTAATTCCTCGGTTTTGATATCCGGAACTTGTGATTGCGCATTAGCTATACCGGCCAGGAAAATAATTGCCAGAGTAAGTAAAAGGTTTTTTTGTTTCATGATGTTCATCTTTTGTAATAGAACTTTGTTCAATTAGATTTCTGTTGTTTTGCTTTCTGAAATACAGTTTCAAGATTTATTGCAATACCTCCGTTGTGCTTGCTTTCATCAGATGCTTCCATAAAAGCGATTATTTCCAGTGTTTCCTCTTTACTGAAGGGAGCCTGACCTGTTTCAAAAAAACAGGTTATTTGTAATAGCAACGGCTTGTATCCTTCAAATTTCCCTAATGAACAAATTTCTTTCTCTCCGAAAACAACCCCCCCAAAGTCTTTTTGCCCCGAACGAAGCCCCCTGAATGTTCCGATGCGGCCATCTACCCATGTGCCAACAGCAACATCCGTATCTTCTGTATGAATGCGGGTTATACTTTTACAACCGGCACCCATCAATGCAAATAGCATTTCTATACCATGTATGCCATACCAGAAAAAATCAGGATGTGTTTTTTCTATATATGCAGGGCTGAAAGTATCTGCTCCCGTTACTTTGCCGATTTTTCCATTTACAATATGTTGTACACTTTCCATAAATCGCAATGCTGAAGATGAAAACACAGGTACTTTAAAGTTTTCAGCAGCATCATAGATAGCAAGCGCATCATGTAAAGAAGCTGCTACCGGTTTATCAATGAACATTGGTTTGCCGGCTTTTATTACCTGCATGGCCTGCTCCAGGTGCAGCCGGCCATCGTTTGTTTCTAAAAGTATTACATCTGTTTTTTGCAGTAATTCAGCAATTGAGCCAACTATTTCCACTCCCATCTTTTTTACTTCTTCTGTATAACCCGAAACCCTGCTTATGGCAGATTCTATATCAGTGCTTCCATTGGGATAGGCAGCTACAACTTTATAACCCTGGAATTCCATTTGCGTATTATGGTCATTAAGCAATTTCGTAAACTCAATACTGTGTGATGTATCAAGCCCTATAATGCCTACCCGTTTTTTCCCCTTTGAGGTTATGACAGGGAGTAATGAAAGAGTATGGTCGGAAATACCCAAAACAAGGCCCGCTGCGGATAAATTTTTAACGAACTTTCTTCTGGATGTAATGGTCATTTTCTGGGATTATTATTTTTTTTCCATTAAGACTACTTTTAGCCTGGGTCTAACCATACAAACCGGTATTCTTAATTTTTCCGACAATAAAAATAATATTATTTATTTTATCTTTAATTTTAATGAAATTAAGAAAAGAATTATAAATTTACGCATTGAAAGAAAGATAAACAAAAAATAAATATTCATATTACAGTTAAATTAATCCTTTATGGAAAGAAGAACATTTGTAAAAAACACGGCTCTTGCCACAGCAGCTATCGGTCTTAACCCTTTTCGAGGTTTTGCCTCATCGGGAGAAACTAAAGTAAAACTTGCATTTATTGGAGTTGGCTTAAGGGGCCAGGCCCATTTAGATAATGCCCTTCGCAGAAGTGATGTAGATGTTATAGCTATTTGTGATATTGATGAAAGAATGCTTGGCATGGCAACGAATATTATAAAGAAATCGGGAAAAAGCATGCCGCAGGTATTTAAGGGTGATGTATATGCCTATAGAAAAATGCTGGAACTCAAAAATATTGATGCTATCATTATCGCTACGCCCTGGGAATGGCACACCCCCATGATTATAGATAGTTTACAGGCGGGCATAAAATATGTGGGTACAGAAGTGGTGCTTGGTATAACAATGGATGACCACTGGAAAGTAGTACATGAAGCCGAAAAACAAAAGGCACATGTCATGATGCTGGAGAATGCCTGCTATTTCAGGGATGTATTGGCCATACTCAATATGGTAAGACAAGAAGTTTTTGGAGAAATAATTCATTTGCAGGCAGGCTATCAGCATGATTTGCGGGGCGTTAAATTCAATAATGGCATTGAGCCCTATAACAGTGGTGTTGAATTTGGCGAGAAGGGTTTTTCTGAGGCAAGATGGAGAACCAATCATTCTGTTCACCGCAATGGAGATTTGTATCCTACGCATGGTGTGGGACCGGTAGCCACTATGATAAATATTAATAATGGCAACCGTTTTCTTTCTCTTAACTCTTTTGCATCTAAAACAAGGGGGTTACATGAATATATAGTTAAGAAGGGTGGTTCCAATCATCCAAATGCAAAAGCAGAGTTTAAATTGGGCGATATTGTAACCACACAAATTAAATGCGCCAATGGCGAAACCATATTGCTGCAGCATGATACCAGTTTGCCCCGGCCTTATTCACTTGGATACCGTGTGCAGGGAACAGAGGGTTTGTGGATGCAGGTAAACCATTCAGTTTATGTGGAAGGAAAATCGGCAAAGCATGATGAATGGGATGACGAAAAGACCTGGCTCGAGAAATATGACCATCCTTTATGGAAAAGATGGGGAACAGAGGACAAAGAAAAGGCAGCTGGACATGGGGGCATTGACTTTTTTGTACTTAATGGGTTTATTGAAGCAGTTAAGCGCCGTGAGCCTACTCCATTGGATGTTTATGATGCTGCAGCGTGGAGTGCAATTACACCTTTAAGTGAGCAGAGCATTGAACTTGGTAATGAAACAGTGGAGTTTCCTGATTTTACCAATGGACAGTGGATGTACAGGAAACCCAAATTTGTTTTGACTGATGAATATTGATTTTTAATTTTACGTTATATGTATCAGAGGGAAATCATATACCAATTTGTTTACTCGGAATGACAGGCGGCAATAGTAAAGGCCCGTTTTTAATTGTACACATCCGGAATGAAAAAGAATTATGCATAATTATTCCCGCAGAAATTTTATAAAAACAACAGCCGGATTAACAGGGCTTGCATTTGCATTGGGGTCATTCGATTTTATAAAAAGAAAACCTTTGTTATCCTTCTCAACGCTGGGCTGCCCTGACTGGACATACCCTGAAATTGTAAATTTCGCCGCTGCAAATGGATACAAAGGAATTGAAATAAGAGGTTTGCAGCGTGAACTCGATTTGCCAAAAAGTGCTGCATTCAATAATAAGGATAAAATAATTTCATCGCTGAAATTAGCAGAAGAAAAGGGAATAAAGATAATTGCATTGGGATGCTCAGCACAACTACACCATGCGGAAATAACGGAACGTACAAAAAATTTAGATGAAGCCAAACGTTTTATTGACCTGGCGCATCAGCTTCATTGCCCATATATCAGGGTATTCCCCAACAATTTTCCAAAAGAGCAGGAACGCAATACTTCCATTGACCTTATTGTAAAAGGATTGATTGAATTAAGCGATTACGCAAAGGATAGTAGTGTATGTGTTTTAATGGAAACACATGGCGATGTGGTATGGAGTAGGGATTTAGAAAATATCATGAACCAAGTTGGACATTCCAATACAGGATTAGTTTGGGATATACATAATATGTGGGAGGTTACAAAAGAGCCTCCTTCACAGGTGTATAAAAAATTAAAAAAATATATTCGTCATGTCCATATCAAAGATGGAAAAACTGTGGAAGGTAAACTTCAGTACACATTATTAGGAAAAGGAGAATCTCCCATTTTTGAAGGCATTGATGCCTTGCGTAAAGGAGGTTACAAAGGCTATTACAGTTTTGAATGGGAGAAAATGTGGTATCCTGAAATTGAGGAGCCGGAGATAGCCCTTTTAGATTATCCAAAGGCAATGGAGAGGCATTTCAAATAAATGTACAGATGATTACTGATTTTTTTTTAAAGACATCTTGAGGAATCTTATGAATTTATTACAGTCAGGGTTTAAACATGGTTATTTTTCCACTTTTTTTTTCTTATTTATTTTACCTGGCACTGGTCATGCACAAACTAAGTTTATCTCTTATAATCATCCAGGTCTTCATTATGAAGGAAGGATTGCCAAAAATAAAAATGCTGCGGAACTTTCATGGTCCGGAACTTCAGTGACTATTTTTTTTAAAGGCACAAACTTGTCTGCCATTCTAAAAGATGCAGGAACATCCAACTACTATAATGTAATAGTTGATGATAAGGATATTTTAAAAATTCACACTGATACTATAAAAAAAAAGTATGTGCTGGCATCGGGTTTATTGAACAAAAAACATAAAATCCAATTATTTAAGCGTACTGAATGGTCAATGGGTAAGACTTGGTTATATGGATTTGAAACTTCAAAAGGCGCTAAAATATTACAAGCAACCCCTCCCTCAAAAAGGAAAATTGAATTTTACGGAAATTCCATTACCTGCGGATATGCGATGGAAGACAGCAGCAGCAATGATTCCTGGGAAGGCTATTTTGAGAATAATTACCTTACTTATGCAGCTATTACTGCAAGACATTTTGGTGCTCAATACTCTTGTATTGCCAGGAGTGGTATAGGTGTAATGGTTAGCTGGGCTCCTCTTATAATGCCAGAAATGTATAGCCGTTTAGATGCTACGGATTCTACTTCTAAATGGGATTTTACACAATATATTCCTGATGTAGTGGTGGTCAATTTATTTCAAAATGATTCCTATCTCACAAAAGCTACAGACCATGAGCAATTTAAATACAGGTTTGGAAAAACAGGGCCTGATGAAAAATTTATTGTTGAGTCCTATAAACTCTTTATAAAGGAGCTTCGAAATAAATATAATGAAGCCCGCATTATTTGTGTGCTGGGAAGTATGGATGCGACAAAGGAAGGCTCACCCTGGCCCGGCTATATCGAACAGGCAGTTGAACAATTACATGATTCAAAGATTTACACTCATTTTTTTGAATTTAAAAAGACCGATGGTCACCCAAAAATTGCGGAGCAGGATGTAATGGCAAACAGCCTTATTGAGTTTATTGAAAAAAGAATTAAGTGGTAACGAATGAACGAATGTAGTATAGTTATTGGGGTAATTTGCAAAAAAAATCGGGATATTAATTGTAATATTAAGTTGCCATTGGCGATTTTTTGAAAACGATGGTGAGTATTTCAAACAATAGCAAAATCAACAAACAAAATACTAATGGCATCAAAACTTAAAATGACTTTGCCTCAAGTAGTGTTTATTCGGCTTCTTCTGATTCTCCCTTTATTCTTACTGCTTTCTACCTTTTCCGTAAAGGCTCAAAAAATTGACTCTCTTTTTTTAGATGCTGCAATCAATAAATTGCAAAATGCAAAAGCCTATACTTTGAAAATTGCTGATTTGATGCCGGATGATAAATATGTATTTATGCCTACGCCGGAAGAAATGAAATTTGGCGAACAACTCTTACATATTTCTTCTAATTTAGGATGGCTAAGCTCCTCCTATTTAAGTACATCGATAAACCCTGTTACAAGTGCGGATATGGAAATGAAGAAAAAGGGCGAAATAATACTTGTTTTAAATAAGGCATATGATTTCGCCTTAGATGTATTAAGACATTTTGCTCTATCCCAGTTATCTGATACAGTTAGTTTTTTTGCTGGACATAAAACCAAACTACAAATTATTAACCTTCTCATGGATCACCAAACACACCACCGCGGGCAGCTACTTGTTTATTTAAGGCTAAACAAAATTACCCCCCCGGATTATATTGGGTGGTAATTATTTTGTCAATTTCATGGAGCAAAGCCTGATTATTTTGTTAATGAAAAATCCCGACGATAGCGCTGAAGTAATTTTTCTTAACAATATCCCTTTGCCCTTACAAAAATATTAGAAGGAAAAAATGAACCAACAAGGTCAAACCTTGAACGCTGGAACTGTTTGTAGGTTCAAATAAAAGGGTTCCATTTATTTTTTTATTGCCTGGTAAACCAGCGTTTCAAATTTATTTGCAAGATCGTAATGACTGCTTGGCGTGTGCTGTGTCATGATCAGGCACACCATATTTTCTTTTGGATCGGCCCAGTAAGTTGTTCCATAATATCCGCCCCACCCGAAACTTCCCTGGTTTCGCCCACCAAAGGCTGCTCCCTGCGCTGTAACAATGGAAAAACCAAGTCCAAATTTATTTTTGCCCAAGCTAAGGTCGCCAATCTGGTTTTGAAGGATCAGGTCCACAGAACGTGGCGACAAAATTTCTTTGTTATTATAGACACCGCCATTCAGGAGCATTTGAAGAAATATGCCATAATCGAAAGCAGTGGATGATAACCCGGCACCACCGGAAAAATAATGCTTGTTCTTCATTGGGTAATCCGGATCAATATTTCTAAAACTGTGGCTCCACTTAATAATATGATTTAACGAATCTTCAGTATAAACAGTAGCTAAGCGACCGAATTTTTCTTTAGGAAGATTAAAATAGGTGTCCTGCATTCCAAGTGGTTCAAAGAGTTTTTTTTGCAAATAGTCTTCAAGGTTCTTGCCGCTGATGATTTCAACCAGGCAGCCTAATAAATCTGAGTTTAACCCATAAGTCCATTTTTCGCCGGGCTGATGAGCAATCGGCAATTTTCCCAGGGCTTTCATTTTTTCTAATAGGTTTTCGTTTATTTCACCAAGGCCTGATGGTATTTTATAATGGGCATAAATTGCTTTCATATTTTCACTTCCTATATCGGGATAGTCAAGTCCCGAAGTATGGGTTAACAAGTCCCTAAACGTAATTCCCCGTTTTGCTGGAATAGTTGTATATGTTGTGTCTGCCGGATTGAATTTGTCCAGCACCTGTTGATCTTTGAATTCAGGAATGAAATTGGAAACAGGTTCATCCAGCAGGAATTTTCCTTCTTCATACAGCATCATAGCAGCCACACTCACAATTGCTTTTGTTTGCGACATAATACGGAATATGGTATTATTTGCCATAGGCTTCTTTGTTTCCACATCGGAAAAGCCATAACCTTTATATTCTATGATTTGATTGTTTTTAATGATAATTGTCACTACTCCTGTTTCCCAACCTTTATTAATATAGTCGTTCACCAGGTTATCAATCCTTGCCAATCGTTCATAATTAATATGCGGATTGGCTTTTGCTGATTTTTGTATTACCTGTGCCGGAACCAGCACAGGCAGTAATACTGCGGCAAAAACTAAATAGAGCAATCTGTTTTTCATTTTCATTTAAGTAATTAAAATTGTTATTGTTTTTATTTGTGTAAATTCTTTTAGAAAAGTGGTTTAAATTATTTTACTTCAATCATAATGTGAGCAGTAAATAACCGGTGATCAAATCTATTTTACATTAATTCTGAAAATCCTTTTTATATCGCTTTAATAATTCATTGGGATCATTCTTTACAAAATATAATTTACCTCTTAACTTTTTTACTTCACCAGCCTTAAGCCCGCCAATTCTCGGATCGCTATGAATACAAACGAATATGCCCTGGAAGAGTTCCTGATAATTATCCCAGGCAGTAGCCATTATATATTTATCATCATCAGAAAAACAGCCTATAAGGCCATTCGCTGGTTGGTCAAGGCTGATAGGACGGGGGTTGACATCTTTTAAATTGATACCTGGCGGGATATATGATTGGCCACCTTTATAAAAACCTTCTTCTGTCCTTCTCGTCTTATCCAAAGTTGTCAAACCTGCATTAGTGAAAATAAAACAGCGGGGAATATAATCTTCCTGCTTGCGGTTGGTAAACTCATTTACCCGGATACAGGGTTGAAACCAGTCTATGTCTACTTCTTTATCACCTTTGTTGTGAAGTACCAGATTAAATTCCACTTCATCTTTACCAGCTCTGATATCATGCAGTACCTCTATATTTGGTTGCACGATACTTCTCAGCTTAATATGTTTGTCATCCTCTTCGGCAGAGAGCAATTCTGTTCTATGGGGAATGGTTGTTGAATCCCACTCCCGGTTGGTTGACCCAGTTTTACAAAAAGCTTCGAGATATAAAATGTTCATCTTTTCACCGGGCAGGTTTTTGCCTGAAATAGTAAGAATGTTGTCTTTCCAGTGAATGTGAAGCCTATCGCTTTTTTTATCCTCTTCAGTAAAAGATTTTTTGGATAAACCAACAAAACTTAAACTGAAGAAAAGACACAATACAAAAATTAATTTTCAAATGATACCTGTGTGGCGGATACTATTTTTCATAAT
>CAZDHQ010000111.1:8784-9363 GCA_964505135.1 uncultured Ferruginibacter sp. | reverse complement strand
CTGCAAGGAACATCAACAGGTACTACTACTGATGCGAAAGGTAAGTATAGCCTTAGTGTACCCAAAGCAAATGCAATACTTGTTTTTTCTTACACAGGCTATCTCAGCCAGACGGTGAATGTTAAAGGAAGAACGGTTATTAATGTATCACTTGAAAGTGATTCAAGACAACTATCGGAGGTTGTTGTTACATCACTCGGAATAAAAAAGGAAAGAAGATCATTAGGCTATTCTATCCAGGAGGTTGATGGCGCTAAACTTTCCATCGCAAAAGAAACAAATGTAATAAACTCACTTAAAGGCAGGGTAGCTGGTGTGCATATTAATTCATCTTCTGCCGGACCTGCGGGCTCTGTATATATAGCAATACGCGGAAACAGCTCTTTAGCTGGAAACAACCAGCCTTTATTTGTAGTTGATGGAATCCCTATTAATAATGACAATTTACAACAAGCAAGCCAGGGAGGAGGAAGAGATTTTGGAGATGGCGTGAAGGATATAAATCCGGATGATATTGAGTCAGTGTCGGTTTTGAAAGGCCCTAACGCGGCAGCGTTATATGGGTCAAGAGGCGCAAAC
>CAZDHQ010000111.1:1727-8774 GCA_964505135.1 uncultured Ferruginibacter sp. | reverse complement strand
TATATACGGCGCCAGGGGGGCAAACGGGGTAATTTTAATAACTACAAAAAAAGGGACCAAAAAAGGATTAGGAGTATCGCTTAATTCGAATATTACTTTAGAAACTCCTAATACCATACCTACATTTCAGAATACCTGGGCTATGGGCTATGACGATAACTTTGATACATGGGGTAATGTGACTGTGAATGGTCAGCAATATAAACAACAAGCGGGATGGATGTTGGACAACTGGGGAGGGAAAATGGATGGCCAATTGATTAGTATTGAAACCATGCCTGATCTCGGGCTTGTACCTTTAACCGGGCAACCAAAAGATAATATCAAAAAGTTTTACAGGACCGGCGTAACAACCTCTAACACGATATCTGTGTCAAGTGTAAGTGATAAAATTAACTTTAGGGGATCTGCATCAAATGTGTCAAATAAGGGTATTATTCCAAATAATTCTTTTGATAAGCAAACTGTCGATTTTTTGGTTGGGGTAAATATCAGCGAAAAATTATACGTTGAAGCCAAGGCCAACTATATCAGGCAATCAACTGAAAATAGACCGTATATTGGTGCAAATCGCAGGAATGTTTCTTTTTCTCTAAACTATACCGCCCGGCATATTAACCTGGATTGGTTAAAAAATTATAAGAACCCAGATGGTACTATGAGGAGTTATAATGGTCTTGGAGGGTTTCCTATGAACCCCTATTGGATGCTTAATGAATTTCTCAGTAATGATCTCAGAAACAGGCTTATTGGGTATACTTCAGTAAAATACAAGTTTACCAACTGGCTAAATTTAAGCCTTAGAAGTGGAGTCGATGTTTACACAGATTTACGAAATGAACAGGTGGGGCAGAAAACTCCTTTTCAATATGGCGGGTATGTGCGAAATGCGCAATATAGTGTAAGTGAGTTTAACTCAGATGCGTTGTTAACGGCTTCAGGAAAAATTAAGAGCAACTTTACTGGTTCAATTTCAGCAGGAGCAAGTAAGTATACAAAGAGATACAATGAATCTGGCTCAGAAGGCAGTAATCTTATTGCTGATGGTGTTTATGTGGTTTCAAATACCAGCATTCAAAATGGCATATTTGGCCTGGTTAGAAAAGAAATTAATTCTGTTTATGGCAACGGTCAGTTAGGGTATAAAAATTATTTATTTTTAGATGTAGCCGCCAGAAATGACTGGTCTTCTACGTTAAGTAAAGGGAATTATTCCTTCTTTTATCCATCGGTTGGCCTAAGCTATGTATTTACAGATGCTCTGGCAATTAAATCAAATTTATTAAATTTTGGCAAACTTCGTCTTTCTTATGCGCAGGCGGGGTCTGATGCCAGCGCTTATCTTACAAAGGCAGGGTACTCTATTTGGAATACCGGGTATAATGGACAAAGTTTTGCATGGATACAGGGAAATATTCCTTCATCAAATCTTAAAAATGAACTGAAAACATCTTGGGAAGTTGGTACGGAATTAAGATTACTCAAAAACAGGATGTCTGTTGATTTTACCTATTACAGCGCTTCTACCAAAAATCAGATAATGCAGGTTCAGATTCCTGCAGCTACTGGTTTTAACACCAAATTGGTGAACTCGGGAGAAGTGACTAATAAAGGAATAGAGATGTTTGTTACGGGTGCTCCCTTGCAAAGTTCAAAAGGATTAAATTGGGACATTTCCTTGAATTTATCAAAAAATAAATCAAAAATTGTTTCACTTTATCCAGGCCTTGCTACCCAAATACTTTATAATGGGGATGAAATTGCAATTGAAGCAAGGCCAGGACGGCCTTATGGGGATATTGTAGGGTTCAAATATCTTAGAACCGATGATGGACGTTTACTGTTAAATAGTGATGGAATGGTTCAAGCTGATACAAAAAGATCGGTTTTAGGAAATATTCAACCGAGATGGCTGGGAGGATTGACCAATACATTTTCTTTTAGAGGGTTTGTATTAAGTGCATTGGTTGATATTAGGGATGGTGGCCAAATATACTCCTTTAGCGCTTATGACCAATATGCCAAAGGTACCGGCAAATTCACGGAAAATGGGGACAATCTGGTAGAAGATGGAGTGATTGCTGATGGTAATGGTGGATATATAAAGAATACAAAAGTATTAAAGCGTCAGGGATATTATGCTATGAAGGCCTGGAGCGGAGGAAGAGAAGCCATGGTTCTTTCAGCATCATACGTTGCATTGAGAGAAGTTACATTTGGATATAATTTTAAATCGTCTCTTCTTTCAAAAATTAAAATCAATTCTGCTAGGTTATCAGTAGTGGGAAGAAATCTCTTTTACTTTCATCGTGACCCGCTTTTCAAGACCATGGGCCTCAGTCCTGAAGGCGCTTTTGCTCCTACTGCCGCTGCACAGGGTTATGAAACAAGTGGCGTACCCAGCACACGTAGCGTCGGGTTTAATTTATCATTAGGTTTTTAATTTTAAACACAAAAACATGAAACATATATTAAATAAATTTGTAGTAATAGCGCTAGTTTTTAGTATTTTTTCCTCCTGCACCAAGGACTTTGACGATCTCAATACCAACCCAAATCTGATTACAGAAAAAGTTGTAAAAATTGATGGCCTTTTTACTCAGGTTGTGGCTAATGCTACCACAGGTACTTTTGGTGGTCGAATTTCAGAGTTCGTAAATTTTACCAATCCAGGGGACGGTTTGCGCTCCTATTCTAAGTTTGACTATGAAGGTTTTTTTAATGGGTATTATACAGGTTACCTTATTAATATTGAAGAAATACTCAGATTAACGAGCGGGGATGCTAAACTGTCCAACAAGAATGCCATTGCAAAGATATACCAGGCTTGGTTATGGCAAACACTTACTGATCGTTTTGGTGATATACCTTTTACCCAGGCTGCGCTGGGTTTTGAAAAAACGGTTCTACAGCCAAAGTATGATACACAAGAGTCTATATACAAACAATTGTTTACAAATTTAAAGGAAGCAGCAGCTCAGTTAAGTGACGACCCGAGTAAAGAAAGTTATGGAGCTGCAGATTTAATTTATGGCGGAGATGTAGATTCATGGAGAAGATTTGCTAATTCGTTGCGTTTGCGCATGGCTATCAGGGTTCGTTATGTGGATCAGGCTCTTGCTCAGGCAAATATTACGGATGTTATTAATGCACCTTTGATAACGACCGATGATCAAAGCGCTAAATTACTTTCTGAAGCAAACGCTTCTGTCAACCAAGGGTATTATAATCCATTTCGTTATGCGATTGACGTTAATTATACGAATGGTCTGAAGTTGGGATTCACACCCGTTGAGTTGCTTAAAACAAAAAATGACCCACGTTTATCTGTGTATTTTAACCCATCTGCCTTAGGCGCTGTTTGGAGAGGGGCGCCCGTTAATCTTGGAACAGGTCAAAAGGGGGCAAGATATCAAACAGATAGTTTGAGTTTAGTAGGTGATTTTTTCAGAACCACTCAGTTCAGGTTTAATGTACTCTCTGCTGCAGAGGTTAGTTTTCTTAAAGCTGAAGCCGCTTTGTTTGGTTTGTCTGGCGGAGGAGATGCCCAAGCACTTTTCAATGAAGGTATTGAGAATGCAATGAAGATGTATAATATAAGTCAGGCTGATATTAACACTTTTCTGACGAGCCCTGCAGGTAAACTTACAGGCAGCAATGAAGAAAAATTAAAACAGATAATTGACCAAAAATACATTGCATTGATGTTCCAGGGTGATGAAGCCTGGGCTGAATATAGAAGAACTGGCTATCCGTTAGTATGGATTGGAAATGATGATACTGATACGGGTGGAGAAATGCCACGTAGATTAACATATCCCTTTCAGGAATACCTTATAAATGAAGCCAGCGTAACAGAAGCTGCGGGGAAGTTACAGGGAGGAGATAAATTAACATCCAAAATGTGGTGGGATGCTAAACCAGGGCTTCCATATCAGCACCCAAGGCAGGGAATATTTCCACCGGAAACGTGGTAAACTGTTTATGATTAATTGTGAGCAAATCTCTTTCAAGAGTTTCATATAGCAATAGGCAGTCGTTAGCAATGAGCTGCCTAATCCTGGGCGGCTCATTTTTTAAACTCTAGTTCTACGAATAATGAATATGTGTAAACAATTTAAAGAGTTTCATAAGCAAGCAGTTTAGTTTTGGTAAGGCTGCCTAATCATAGGCGGCCTTTTTTGGAACTTCGTTTCTTAAGAATAATGAAAATAATATTTTGTACTAACTTTTCATTTACTAATAATTATTGGAAATTCTAAAATAAGTATCATGAATACTGTAAAGGATTTATCTCAGTTCCATTATTTACTATCGAATTTTTTTAAAATACCCAAAAGCGATAAAGAATGGGACCAATACAAATTAACCGATGAACAAGTGAATTTTTTCATGAAAATGGTTATTTGTCCGGAATAAAGATGCTGGAGGAATGGCAGGTAGATGAATTATGTAAGCAACAGGCAGAAATTGCTGACCCAAACCATCCCGGGCATCATTTATTCTATGAATTTCATACAAATGAATCAACAGACCCTGACTCTGTTTTATTTCATTCATTAGGACATTGGCGTATCACAGAGGGATTTCATGATATTGTCTGGAACCCGGCTTTTGTAAGGGCAGCCAGCCAATTGCTGGGGAATGTATCAGTTCGATTGTGGCATGACCAGTTATTTTGCAAACCTGCCCGTCATGGCGGCGTTGTGGCCTGGCATCAGGATTATTCATATTGGATATGCACCAAACCAATGCAGCACCTTACCTGCTGGGTAGGGTTAGATGATGCTACAACTGAGAACGGCTGCCTGCATTATATACCCGGAAGTCATCGTTGGGGCTTATTAGACAGGCCAAACCTGGCTGGGGATATGAATGGTTTAATGGAATTTTTAAATGATGAGCAGAAAGCCGCTTTTAAACCAATACCTATCGAACTAAAAAAGGGCTATGGTACTTTCCATCATCCATTGCTGGTACATGGTTCTTATGAAAATAAATCGGAACGTTCCAGGAGGGCTTTTGTGCTCAACACTTTTGCAGATGGCACCAAATCAGATATTGATGATGATTTCCTTGATGGAATACCATTTGTAAAAAAAGGACAAAAAATGGAAGGACAATTTTTCCCTTTACTTTACGAAGTAAAATAAAAATTTCATTTAACATATGTTGGAATGATTGATAGGTTGTAACCAAATATGCGAACATGAAATAAATATTATTTTCTTTAAAATAGTATTATATGTCTGGGTTAAAGGGCTAATTGATGCTAAAGTTTCAAATTCATTCCTCAAAGTCTGGTGATATTAATAATAAATGTGCTTATAGAATTTGATAGATAAATGGTGGAGATGCAATAAATTTTCCTGCTTATTATTTACTCCTGATAATGGATTTCCCATGATTAAAAATGAAATTGTTGTTATAGGCAGTTCCAATACCGACATGGTAATTAAGACTGATAGATTGCCGGTTCCGGGAGAAACTATTCTTGGAGGTAACTTCTTTATGAATGCCGGGGGCAAAGGAGCTAACCAGGCGGTAGCAACTGCAAGGTTGGGAGGCTCTGTCACATTGGTTGCAAAAACGGGTGAGGATGTTTTCGGCAGGCAAGCTATTGATTTATTTAAGGGAGAAGGAATTGATACTTCTTTTGTTTTTACAGATACATTGCATCCATCAGGCGTTGCATTAATTACCGTGAATGAAAACGGAGAGAATTGTATTGTGGTAGCTCCGGGAGCAAACAGATACCTCAGTCATTTGGATATTCAAAATGCCCTGCCGGCAATTGAAAAAGCATCGGTTATACTAATGCAATTAGAAATACCGGTTGAAACGGTTGAATATGTTGTGAGTCTTGCTGCGAAAAAAAATAAAATTATAATATTAAACCCTGCACCGGCTGTTTCACTACCTGATGAGCTTCTCAAAAATATTTCTGTAATTACCCCCAATCAGAAAGAAGTTGAAACGCTTACTGGGATAAAAGTAAATGATGCAAAATCGGCAGAACAAGCAGCTTCCATATTGCATCAAAAAGGAGTTGAATTAGTCGTAATTACCATGGGGGCAAAAGGGGCTTATTTTTCTCATAAGCCAGCAAGCGGTGTGATAAATGCGCCTGAAGTCAAAGCTGTAGATACTACTGCCGCAGGTGATGTATTCAATGCTGGTCTTGCAGTGGCTTTATCAGAAGGGGTAGAGATAGCAGAAGCAATTGAATTTGCCTGTAAAGCTGCTGCTATTTCTGTTACAAGGTTAGGGGCGCAAGCCTCGGCGCCATATAGAAATGAAATAAAATAAAATAATTGATACTTATTTTTTTAAGATAATACTATACTAATATGAAAAAAATATTTGTGTTTCTTGTTATTGTGTTTTCATTTTCAAAAATTCATGCTCAGCAAAAAATAGTTTCGCTGACTAAAGAACAATTGAAAGATAAGATTATGGGTGGATGGGCCGGGCAAACGATTGGGGTTACGTTCGGAGGACCTTATGAATTTCGTTTCCAGGGAACTTTCATCGGGGACTATCAACCCCTTTTGTGGTATGATGGTTATCTAAAAAAAACCATGATAAATGAGCCTGGTTTGTATGATGATTTATATATGGACCTGACCTTTGTAGATGTATTTGAAAAATATGGATTAGATGCCCCGGTTGATTCTTTTGCCAACGCTTTTGCCCATGCAGATTATGAATTGTGGCATGCTAACCAGGTGGGCCGGTATAATATTTTAAATGGAATTAAGGCGCCCATGAGTGGTCACTGGAAAAATAATTCCCACGCCGACTGCATAGACTACCAGATAGAAAGCGACTTTGCGGGGTTAATGAGTCCGGGTATGCCCAATACTGCCTCAGCTATCAGTGATAAAATAGGACATCTTATGAACTATGGGGACGGCTGGTACGGCGGCGTTTATGTTGGAGCCATGTATGCATTGTCTTTTACATCGAGCGATATAAATTTTATTGTAAGAGAAGCATTAAAGACAATTCCTAAACAAAGCGAGTTTTATCAATGCATAGCTGATG
>CAZDHQ010000111.1:0-1717 GCA_964505135.1 uncultured Ferruginibacter sp. | reverse complement strand
ATAAAAAATATCCGGAAGATTGGAAGCAAACCTGGTTTCAGATTCAAAAGAAATGGGCGAATGATATTGGATGCCCCGATGGCGTATTTGCCCCGTTTAATATAGATGCTAAAGTAAATGCTGCTTATGTAGTGATTGGTTTACTTTATGGAAAGGGTGATTTTACAAAGACACTTGAAATAGCCACCCGTTGCGGACAGGATGCTGATTGCAATCCTTCTACAGCAGGTGGAATACTCGGCGCCATGCTCGGTTATAACCATATTCCTGCTTATTGGAAAATGGGATTGAAGGAAGCGGAGGGAATTGATTTTAAATACACTACTATGTCTCTTAACAAGGTGTATGAAATTGGTTACAAACATGCATTGATGAATATTGAAAAAAATGGGGGT
This sequence comes from uncultured Ferruginibacter sp., assembly GCA_964505135.1. Taxonomy (GTDB): domain Bacteria; phylum Bacteroidota; class Bacteroidia; order Chitinophagales; family Chitinophagaceae; genus Ferruginibacter. The sequence goes on along the minus strand of CAZDHQ010000111.1, from coordinate 1,322 downwards.
AAAATAGACGGAGATAATATAAACATTAAAGTACAGCAACCAACAGCAGTAAAATTTGAAAAAAGTTTTACAGGTTCTTATCCTGTTACGAAAACAAATGCTGTATGGTCTGCAAATAAAGATGAATTTAGTTTTGAATTTGAAGGAACCGGGTTTGTGGTAAAAGGCGATGCCGTGAACTGGAAAGATATAACGACGAAGTTTGTTTATAATACCGAATTATATATTGATGGGACATTGATTGAATCGCCAAAATTACCTGCCGCCCGTGAGGCTCGTCGTTATGACTTGTGCTGGAAATATGACCTTTTCAAAGGAAAGCACAATGTGAAAATGAAGATATTGAATCCGGTAGCCGGACAGAATTTTGATGTGAGAGATATTATTATTTATTCTGATGCCCCTGTTAATGGCATTTCGATGCATCCGGTAAAATAAGCAGTGAACACTAATGCAACGAAAAAAAATATTTATTTCAGTTTGCTTGTCAGGAATTCTTTATTTTTTAAACTCCTGCAATACCGGGTCTTCAACGGATGATAATTCTTTTTCTTCAGATACTGCAGTAATAGCAGCAGGAAAGTCTTTATTTGAAAAAAATTGTTCCGCTTGCCATAGCTTCAGGCAGGATGGAATCGGCCCCGGCCTGGGACGCATTACTGATGAAGCTTCCGTGGAATGGCTGCAGCGTTTTATCAGGAATCCACAGGAGATGATTTCATCAGGAGATGGAAGGGCAGTCGAGTTGAGAAAAAAATTCAAATCACCTATGCCATCATTTGCTGCGTTTAAAGATGATGACTTAAATGCCATCCTTGCTTTTTTACATGCAAATAAAGTGTCCACACCCCTATTAAAAGATGATGATAAAGGAATACGGGACCCTATTCCCGAAAAAATAAAACTTTCCTCGCTTGTTGTTAATCTGGAGCCTGTAACGCAATTTCCAGCTTCCAACGATAGTGGAAGTCTTCCACTTACAAGAATTACCAAGCTGAGTTTTGCGCCCAATGCAGGAACGTTGTTTGTGAATGACCTTCGTGGCAAATTGTATAAACTAAAGAATAGCCGGCCGGTATTGTATATGGATATTGCAAAACTGAGGCCTGCATTTATTGACGCACCCGGTCTTTCTACAGGATTTGGCAGTTTTGCCTTTCATCCCCGCTTTGCAGATAATGGTATTTTTTATACCACACATACTGAGGCTCCGGGTTCCGGTAAGGCTGATTTCAGTTATGATGATTCCATTAAAATAACCGTACAATGGGTATTGACAGAATGGAAAACAACAAATCCTTCAGCAGATTCATTTTCGGGAA
>CAZDHQ010000110.1:0-9366 GCA_964505135.1 uncultured Ferruginibacter sp. | reverse complement strand
ATCTGCGGTTAGAGATGGGGTAGTAATTGCTTACGATGTATTTGGAACAGTGGGTAACCTGCGCAAGCCTTTTGATAAAGGAAGAACTGCTACGCATGAAATTGGCCACTGGTTGGGATTAAAGCATATCTGGGGAGATACTGATTGCGGCGATGATGGCATAGACGATACACCCAGACAGAAGAGTTATAATTTTGGTTGTCCTTCTTTTCCACGTATTACAGACTGTTCTGCAGATGCCAATGGTGATATGTTCATGAACTTTATGGACTTCTCGGATGATGGTTGTATGAATATGTTCACTGTGGGACAGCGGCAAAAGATGAGGTCTTTGTTTGCTAAAGGAGCAATCAGAAATACATTCCTGGTTTCTTCTGCCTGTACTGCACCGGTTGCAGCTGAAGGTGTACCTGCTGCTGTTGAAATTCCTGCCGAAACCATTGCAGCACCTTCATTTAAAATTTATCCAAGCCTGGTTAATACTACACTTACTGTAGAATACAAATCTGCTGCGACACTTTCTGCCAAAACGATAAACATTTTTAATGTGTATGGCGCAAAAGTTTATAGTACCGTTATCAACCAGGTAATAAACGGGATACCAGTTGGCCATCTTTCTTCAGGCGTTTATATTGTTCAAATTGGAGAAGGCAAAACTGCCTTTGTTGCCAAATTTATTAAACAATAAACCTGGATCTAATCCGCTTTAAAGCAATTTTAACCTATTTGTTAAAACTTCATACACGAATAAACTAAATCTGCCGTTAAGCATCTGAGATAGTATTTTTGTCACAATCAAAATATACCAGATGAAAAAGATATTTACCGCAGTAACCCTTCTTTTTATTTTTATTGCTGCAGCCGATGCTCAGGTGCTTAAAGGCTTAGTTAAAAAAGCAACTTCCAAAGATTCTTCGGGCAACAGTTCAATTGATAAAATCAAAAACGTTTTACCGGGTAATAAATCCGGTGGTGGTTTAAGCAATGATGACATTGTTAGCGGGTTGAAAGAAGCATTAAGAGTAGGAACAGACAGCAGCTCAAAAAGATTGAGTAAACTGGATGGATTTTTTGGTGATGCAGCTATTAAAATATTAATGCCGCAGGAAGCGCAGGATGTAGAGAAAAAGCTTCGTTCTATTGGGATGGGTAGTTTGGTGGATAAGGCAATACTTTCTATGAACAGGGCTGCAGAGGATGCGGCGAGTGGGGTAGGAAATATATTTTGGACATCAATCAAGCAAATGTCTGTAGCTGATGGATTACAGATTTTACGTGGTGGTGATTTTGCTGCAACAGATTACCTTAAAAAAACAACCACTGCAGAGTTAACAGAAAAATTCAGGCCGGTAATAGATGCTTCCCTTACAAAAGTGGATGCTACTAAATACTGGAAAGATGTTTTTTCAAAATACAATATGATTTCAGCTAAAAAGGTAAATACAGATCTTACGGCGTATGTTACTGAAAAAGCATTGGCAGGTTTATTTTATAATATCGGGCTTGAAGAACAAAAAATAAGAAAAGATCCAGCTGCCCAGGTAACAGATATTTTGAAAAAAGTATTTGGTAAATAATTGCAAGCTTATTAGCCTTTACAGGAATTGCCATCATGGTAATTCCTGTTTTATTTTGGAACCATATTGGTTGGTCTCTTTTTAAAACTGTAGCCCCATACGCCATTGATGGCAAAGTAATTTTTATGGGCTGCAGATGAAATGCCTGTGCCTGCCGTGCATCCAAACTGAATTCTTTTGTTTATGTTGTAGACAACGCTTACATCTGCACTATGCTGCGGATAACTGCCATTCATGAATCCAAAAAGCTCTGTAATGAAAGCCCAGCGCTGGTTTTGATTATATGTGACATTTGCATTGTAAACAAAACTTGCTGAGGGATTAAAACCATCCCAGAAAGCACCTGCGCTAAGGGATGCTAACCATTTGTTGAGAGGTTGCTGCAGGTTCAGCTGAAAACTGGGAGCCCAATAATTTGCTTTGAAGTTTTTGTCTGCCAAAAAAGGAATGGCAAGCTGGGTACTAAAAATAACAGCCGGTTCATTTTTCTTTTCGCCAACCAACAAGTAGTTTATTCCAATAGCAATTGGCTCCATGCCTGAAGTATGTTTAACAGCAGCCGTTTTATCTGTAGCCGTCACTAAATTCATTTCTGCATTCACCTCCAGTTTTTTTGAAATACCATATCTCAATAACAGGTTGGGGTAAACCATGGTGTTTAGATTATCTGTGATTGTTTCTTTACCTGTTTCCCATTCTACCTGTAGGTAATTATCGTCCAGCATAAACTGGCTTTCAGATTTATTGCGCCTTCCTTTTTTTATTTTCTTTTTTACCTGGGCATGCAGAGGACAGCTTAGTAAAGTGATAAAAAATAAAACGCATGAAAACTTTGTCATTGATAGCCGAATGATGGTATAAATGTAATTTTTTATTTTAAGAATAATAATGCCAGCCATTACAAGTTTCTCTGGCATCAATTCTGCATTTGGGGACAAAATTTTTTTTATGCCCGAGCCTGTCTATTAATCCAACATTTTCAGTTTTCAATAAAATACCGGATGATAAAATTTCAGCACTTACAAAATCAATTAAAAAGGTATTGACTTCATCAGAGAAAGATATTGTAAAACATAATCCCGATGTTATTGCCGGTGAGATAAGAGATTTTCTGCTATTCATAATCCGAAAAGTAAACAAAGCCTAACAGGCGCTGCAATACGGCATACTGATAAATCAGGAAAGACTTATTATGCAAATGAGCAGCAATTGTACAAATGAAAAATAGCCCTTTCGGGCTATCAACAGTGTTGGTTATAAAATAGCTTACCAATCTCTTCCATGATGACGGTCACGATCCTCATAGCGATCCCTGCGGCCGTTGTATTTTTCATAAACCATTCTTATTTCTCTTTTACGGTCCTCTTCAAGCGACCAAATAATTCTTTCTTTTTTTGAGCGGCTCATAAACCAACGAGCTCTGATGGATGCGATTTTTCTATCATACTCCCAATTAATTCTTGCAATTTCACGGTCTCGCTGGCGATTATCATACACATAGAGGCGATCATTTTCACGTCGATTATCATCTCTGTAAATAGCGTCTCTTCGTTTATCATTATCGTTCCTGTTATCATCACGGTCAAATTGAGCAAATGCTGAAGCCACAACAAAAACAGCGGCAACAAGGGTAATGATCTTTTTCATAATTGTAAATTTAAAATGTGATCGAATGCACATAAGATATAAACAGGTCGTCGTTGTTTACAAATGGATTGTTAAGAGTTATTCATCCTCGTAAGTAAGATGTAACAACAAAAAATTGATTGTTTGCATCAATGATTTTAAATTGGCAATAATTTGAAAATTACCAATTATCAAAAACTCAATGCTCTTATGTCATCCAATCGCAGAAAATTTATCAAGCAGCTAAGTACCACCACTGCACTGCTTTCCACAGCTTCTCTTACATCGCTTGCCGCAAAGGAAAAAGAAGAAAAACGAATCATTGCATGGCAAAAGAAATATTCTTCCAATGATAAAATTCGTATAGCCGGCATCGGTATGGGTATACAAGGTTACCAGGATGTGAATGCTGCATTAAAAGTGCCTGGCGTGGAATTGGTTGCCTGTTGTGATTTGTATACAGGAAGGCTGGAGCATGCAAAAGAAGTGTATGGTAATCACATTTTCACCACCAGGCATTATGAGGAAATATTAAACAGGAAAGATATTGATGCGATAGTACTGGCCACAAATGATAGCTGGCATAGCAAGATCAGCATTGATGCAATGAAGAAAGGTAAAGCAGTGTATTGTGAGAAGCCGATGGTACACCAGGTGAATCAGGGATGGGAAGTGATCAATACGCAAAAACAAACAAAAAAGACCATGCAGGTAGGTAGCCAGCGAATCAGTAGTCTGGCTTTTGCAAAAGCAAAGGAATTGTATGAAGCCGGAGAAATTGGCACCATCAATTCAGTAGAAGCAGTTACCAATCGCCAAAGTTCTTTAGGTGCATGGCAATATACAATACCCCTGGATGCATCTACTGCAACAGTTGATTGGGAGAGATATCAATCCAACATTCCACAGAAGCATTCGTATGATGCTAATCGTTTTTTTCGCTGGCGTAATTACAGGGAATATGGCACTGGTGTTTCAGGTGATTTATTTGTGCACTTACTTACCGGTCTCCATTATATCACCGGATCAAAAGGCCCCTCAGAGATTTATAGCCTGGGTGACCTCACCTACTGGAAGGATGGAAGAAATGTACCGGATGTAATGACTTCTGTGTTGCATTACTCTTCCTGTAAAGAACATCCTGCTTTTCAGGTTACGCTGAGAGTAAATTTTGTGAGCGGTGAAGGAGAAACGGGGTATACCAAAATAACCGGCACAGAAGGAGTGATGTTGATTGACGATGATCAACTGACAGTAAAACGACACAAAATGCCCATAGCTCCGGGTATGGGAGGATGGGATTCCGTGAATACTTTTACCAACGACATGCAGAAGAAACTATTCGATGAGTATAATAAAAAATATTCAGCAGAAGAGCAGCAGTCAAAGACGCTGCCAGATATTACCTGGGCATCACCGGCGGATTACGATTCACATGTAGCACATTTCGCCAATTTTTTTGAAGGAGTTCGTACAGGCCAGCCCGTTATTGAAGATGCGGTTTTTGGTTTTAGGGCAGCAGCTCCATGTCTTGCATGTAACGAAAGTTATTTCAAGAATAAAGTGATTCGCTGGGATGCAGTAAACATGAAGCTTTTGCCCGGGTAGGTACTTTATTTTCTTTTTTATTGGCAGCTTTTTTGCTGTTCTATCTTTTTTCACAATAATTTTTTATTGAGGTTGTTACTGCTGTGCCAGCTAACGAAAAGGGCATTTTAATGAAAGCATCAAACAATTGGTAATTCTTTAGCTTTTTATGCAAGACATGGCTTCAATTCAAATTAGAATTTTGTAGCAGTAATGATGATGCTTCTAAAAAAAACTTTCCAACTTATAAACAGGCATGCAACCTTTTCCATTTGAGCCGGGTCTACATATCCTGTAAGCCATGAATTGGCAGTCATTATTTATTTTCATAATTTGCCGCGGCTCTTGAAAACGTGCCGAAGGACTAAAAAACAAAATTTATTTATGCAAAAAGGGATGTTTAGTTTAAAACCACTTTCAGGTATTACGCTTTTGCTGGCAGTACTAATGTTTTCAGCGTGTAATAAAACTTCACCAGATAATAACAATAACACTACAGATGCAGGCTTGCTACCATTTAATTTAGCACCCGGTACCTCTGCAGGTATTGATATAGCAGGAAGCGCAATCATTACAGGGGCGCTTAATTATCCTAATTACACAGGGCAATACCTTCCTGTATCACCAGGTACTAAAATAGTAGATACTTATAAATATGGCAGGAAGGATTCAGTGTATGCAAGTACAGCCTACGAGTTTACTGCAAAACGTTTCTATTCTCTATTTCTGATTGGCTTTAATGGGAAATATAAAAACCTGATTGTAGCGGATAAGGTTGATAGTAGCATTATTGGAAATGCCAAGGCTTATGTACGCTACATCAATGGTATTGCTGATTCCTCTGATCAACACCTTTTGGTTAGTCGTGGCCCTTCTACGGTATTGGATACTACTATCAAGTACACCGGTGTAGGTGCTGTAAGGCCCGTTGATCCAGGTGAATTAACCTTCTCAGTAATGGATGGAGTAAATGTGAAGGCTACTAAAATAATAACGCTTGAGGCAAACAAACTTTACACAATTATCATGTACGGCGTACCATCAGCTACTGATGATGTAAACAAAGTAAAAGTGACGAATATAGTCAACGGAAGTTTGTAATAAACTAATCGTTGTAAAGGAAAAATATTGAGGCCGGTGTCTGACACCGGCCTCAATATTGTATAGAGAATTATCGTGGATAAATCAAAGATTTACATCTTGTAGTTATAAACAAAAACAAACCTGCAGCTTGGCCGCAGGTTGTTTATTATTATTCCATTACCAAAACGCTTAGTCAACTTCCAACTGATCTTTGGATAAGATCTTTGGAAAACTGTTGTGTGGCTCTGTTTGATACCAGAACACAGTGGAGGCAATATCATCCTGCAGTGGCAAATAACGTCCACCATCTCTCCAGCCCAATGCCTGTATCGTTACCTTTAAATTCTTTTCAAAACGTATTGGATCGGTGATATGCCAGCGGTACATGCCAAAACGTTGTGACACATCATAGTGTCCATCGCCTCTTATTACCTGGTGCAGGCCGGTATAAGCAGTAGAGAACTCAGTATAGTTAACTAATTCCACACCTGCATCATTTTTCTTTCTTGTATCAAAGTCATAGGAGCCGCAGAAATAATCTTCGGTACCGGTGCCGCAGATGGTAGGATATTCTGTATCACCATCCATAAAGAATTTGATCTCGCCTTCACCCCACCAACCATTATTGTGTACACCCCATGCAATGTAAGTACCCACATATTGTCCTCTTCCTTTAATACTATCTACCAGTACATAATCTGTTTTGTAGGGCAGGGGATTGGTTCTTCTAAACTGTGCATGAAAATAAGCAGCGTCATTGGGCACATCGGTTAAGATATAATCTACCTGGTAATAGAGCACCATATCCTGCTCATCAATATTCTCCATCGTGATCTTACATTTTTTTCTGAACGGCATTGGCCAGTAACAGTTAAAAGCGCTTCCTGGGTTAACCGTTACCGGTAGTGAGTTCAGGTGTGCATAGCGGCCCCAGCCCATGCCAAAGAAATCACCAACGGGCACTTCCACCGAAGGAGTGGTTTCATCATCCCAATAAAAGCGAATAATGGAGTAGCGCCAGTTGCCGGTAGGTGTCATCCAGATATGTTGAATGCTGCCGCTGCCATCTATCTCAGCAACGGTAAATGTGCTCTTTGCTTTAATCACTACGCTGGGGCTTACTTTCCATTTTTGGCCCAGATCTCTTGCAGCATTTTGTCCAGTTCCTGTGGTAGCCATTCCTCCCTTGCCCTTTTCACCTTTAAAATTCTCAGGGCTGATGGATCTTGTTTTAGCATCACTCAACCGGAAAATATTTCCCATGTTGGATTCAATACCGTTGAACTTCTGCTGTGCTGATAGCTGCAGTGCTAACAGTAAGCCACAAACGAAAAATGATTGCTTCATGATAGTGTATTTAGTGAAGATGAAAAGTAGTCGTCCCAATGCCCAGGAATTATTTCAATCCAGTTTTAATTGTATCTATGCTTACGCCCAAAGTTTTTTGTGCAATCGCATCCAGTGCTTTTTCATCACCGGTAAAATGAAACACAGCATGCTTGTGCGCCAGCGATTCACCAGGCTTTAAAAATGCAGCTGGTGATACTGATTCAATTTCATAAAAGGGGCCCATCTGTGTACCATCTGCCAATGGCCCATCGTTATAGGCATTCACAGCATCGCCGCTGAAAGGAGGTTTGGTAGTATTCCATTCCTGGTTCAAATATTTGGCAGAGGGATCTACGTCAAACAATGTAATAGTAAGTACTTTGCTGTCTGCATTATAACTCCCTGCAATATTTTTCGCTGCTGCAGGATGTATGCCCAGTTTACCGCGGCTTTTGCCATCGGCTTTAAAGTATAATGTGCCGCTGTCTAATTTGATCCTGTCTGCAGCAATCTCACCAAAATAATCCGTAGTGGCAGGTTTGTTACTGCCTGTTTGCGTGTAGGGGACAACGATAGTAGTATGCTCGGAAGGATTGAACATATCCAGCATCCAGATGCAGGGCATGCCAGTTTGCTCTGTCCATGCATTGGTGCCTGTATTGGTAATGCTGTTATTTGTTTGATAGCCGACAGCTTTTACGGCGCTGTCGTTTGTTAAACCAAGTAATGTATTAATGCTGTTGCGGTCAATAATGTTAATAGAGCGGCTGGCGGTTATACTTAGCTGCGTACCGGCGTAGTTTACCAGTTGCATTTTTTTCTCCAGTGTTACCTTGCTTTCGCTCTTATCTTTTACATCCCATGGTTCATGATCTATGGGTGCAGGTGTTTTCCAGTTGGCAAATTCCATCCTGGCATCTTTTGGAAAATACAAAGAAAACTTGCCACCCTCGGGCCCAAGCCAGAAGCGGTTTTCACCACCATAGCCATTCATATGCGGATCAAGCGGGCCATCAAATGCGCTGTAATGAATCCATCCAAAACTGTTGCCATCCACTCCATCAGCAGTAGAAGTAAAAACTTTTGCCTGGTATTTGGCAGATACAATCACTTGCGATGAACCACTGCTTAATATAATTACACTATCATGTTTTTGAAGAAAATCAAGATCGTAACCAAAGCTGCCTTTGGAATAAGATTTTTTCATTGGCTCTTCTTTTTGAGTGGAAGCTGTATCAGACGCATTGCAGCCAAGTATCGCTGCTGCAAGCAGGGAGTACATTGTTTTTTTCATACTACTTATTAAGCAATCAATAAATCGTTATTCGTTCACCAACACGGCATCAAGCACTACCAGTTCGTTTTCTTTTTCCGGGTTGTTGATTTTTGCCAGCGCCAATTCTACTGCTTTCATGCCCATCTCTGTAATTGGCTGCCTGATATAAGCCGGTGGATGATCCAGCATTTCATAAATATCCGACTGGTCAAATGTCGCAAGGAGCGGCATCTTTTCCCAGGTTGGCTTTTTCAATCTTTTCAATGCTTCTGTTGCTAAGATATTATTGGCAAAAAACAGGGCGTCAACATTAAGCTGAGATAGGTCTCTCATTACTTGATCTACATCGGCAGCCATGTTGTCAAAACGGATAGTTTTTAAAAGGGACGTGTCTATTCCTGCCGATATTAATTTTTTTTGATAGCCTGCAATACGCTGCATATGCGGCAATGGATTGTCATGGGCAATCATGGCAATTTTCTTTGCCCCCTTATCAATCAAATATTGCGTGGCGTTTGCTGCGGCCGCTTCGTTATTTACAACTACTGCGTCAGCATTTAAACCTGGTGGACAGCGATCAATTAACACATAGGGAACACCTTTTTTTTCCAGCATTTGCAATTGTTCTTCAGATCCCGGTGCAGGAACGATAATCAGTGCATCCATCTGCCTGTTTACAAATACATCAATCAATTTGGCAGACTTGGTTACATTTTCATCATTGCTGCCAAACATTACTACATAACCATGCTTGGCCGCCTCATCTTCAATGATTCTTGCCAGTGCAGAAAAGAAAGGATTAGAAATGTCGGCAACAATTAAACCAATCGTATGGGTTTTTCCGCTTCTTAAACTTTTGGCCAACTGGTTGGGAAGATAATTCATCTC
>CAZDHQ010000109.1:7044-9468 GCA_964505135.1 uncultured Ferruginibacter sp. | reverse complement strand
GCACTTTGGAAATGATAATCCAATTGTGCTGGAGCTGGCCTGCGGAAGAGGGGAGTATACGGTTGGTTTGTCAAGGATGTATCCCGGCAAAAATTTTATTGGTGTAGATATAAAGGGAAACAGAATTTATATTGGAGCTAAAAAATGCCTGGAAGAAAAATTGGACAACGCTGCTTTTTTGCGTACGCATATTACATTGATAGATCAATATTTTGACACTAACGAAGTGGATGAAATATGGATCACTTTTCCGGATCCGCAATTAAGAACATCAAGGGCAAAAAAGAGGCTGACACATCCCAAATTTTTAAGACTGTACCAGCACTTTTTAAAGCCGGGTGGTTTCATCCATTTAAAAACTGATTCTCCACAATTATTCCAGTTCACCAATAGGGTAATTGAACTTTATGGTTTAGCACTTGTTGAAAAGAATGATAATGTAAATGCAACAAACGCCAATGATGAACTTAAAATAAAAACTTATTACGAGTCACTTGACATTGCTGGGAGTAATAAAATCCATTATTTAAAGTTTTGTCTTCCGGCTACTATCCCCAACCTTGATGAACAACTACAGCATGAACTAAAGTTAACAGAGCATCATTCCGATCACCAATAACTAATTTTATTGCTAAAATGAAGCTGGTAGAAAACGAACATTTTTACTATAATGATAGTGGCTACATTGTATTCACAGAAAAGTACCATCTGGCTAAAGGCAATTGCTGTGGAAATGGATGTAAACATTGTCCTTATGAATATAAAAACGTACCAGAGCCAAAACGCAGTGAACTACTGAAGCAAAAACAATTTCAACCAGGATTTAATGCCACGCAAAACGACCGTGCAGGCGGAAAACAATAAGCCTAAGGAATACTCCTTTTTCCAGGATGTGTATGATGTAGTACGGCAAATTCCAAAAGGAAGGGTTACATCCTATGGAGCCATTGCCAGTTATCTCGGTACTAAATTATCAGCACGCATGGTAGGCTGGGCAATGAATGCTGCCCATATCGCTAAGCCAAAAGTTCCTGCCCATAGGGTAGTAAACAGGAACGGTATACTCACTGGTAAACATCACTTTGATACACCCACTTTAATGGAAGAACTTTTAAAAAAAGAAAAGGTATTGGTGAAGAAAGATGCGGTAGTCGACTTTAAAAAGCTTTTCTGGGATCCGGCAAAAGAACTTACGCTATAAATTTTCCCATTCGTTTTCTGTGATCGAAAGCAATAATAAAATTTTATGTTTAGCAGGAGAAGCCATTGCAAACAACAAGAGTATAGTGACGGCCAAAGCTAAAAAAGCATAATTACCAGTAAATAAAAAACTAATGATAGCAACAATTGCGGGACCTTCCAATAATGCCCATTGAATTATAGCGGCGTGCCTGTAAAGCGCCAGTTTTTCCTGAGCTGTTTGTAACTCCTGTGCCTGCTGCAACACTTTTCTTTTAAAATAATTATTGCCAATAAAAAATCCTGCCGCTGCTAACAGAATAACCACTATCTGTAATGCGTGATCTAATTCTTTAGCTTTAGGCTCAAAGGCACCGGAGCTGTTCAGAAAAATACCAATTATACAAAATACAATCAGGCCAATTAACATGCAGCGGTGAATTAACTGCAGGCTGTTGATATTATTTTTAACGGATGTCATTAGGTATAATATGGCTTTATCATTATATACACAATCACACCTGTTAATGCTACATAAAACCAAACAGGCCAAATTACTCTTACCAGTTTTTTATGCTTATCATACTCACCTGTTAATGCCCTGTATGCAGCAAATAGAATAAAAGGCAATGCAAGACCCGCCAAAGGAATATGGGTGAGCAGAATAAGAAGGTAAATATTTCTGCCAGAGGCTGCGGCTTTTTCTGCATCACTTAGCCCTTTAATACCGTCTGTTTCACCATAGATTGTTTCACCGGCAAATAAGTGATGGCAGATATAGGAAACCAAAAACAAAATAGACAACACCATAGCTGTCAGCATTACTTTCTTATGAATTAAAAACTGGCGTTGCTTTGCAGTATATAATCCAATCAATAATAAAAGCGCAACCATTGCATTGATTACTGCATTAATAAATGCAAAAATGTGTACATCAAAAGAAAGGTTTACTTTACCAGCCAGATTATATCGGCCAAGTATTGTTACTACAGCAAAAACAATAACAGAAAAAATTCCAATTAGCCACTTGGCTTTCACATCATTTTTTTGAAACGCAGGCGTTAACATAGCATAGAAATTGTATTGACAAATTTGAATAATCAGCTTCTTCCAAAAAGCTCTTGTAAAAATTCGTTGAAACTGCGTTTTTTCGGTTTTTCCAGCATTAATAGTGGAATGTCTCTTACCAGCTGGTGTTGCTTTACGCTATCAAATCCATTGTACCAACCCCTCACAACCCTGTTA
>CAZDHQ010000109.1:3970-6986 GCA_964505135.1 uncultured Ferruginibacter sp. | reverse complement strand
TCTGTATGAATGAAAACAGAATCAACATCAGGATCAGCAATATTTGCCTTTAGTTCATGCAGGCCAAAATCATAAATATCTTTTTTGTCACCCGTAACAAACCACCAACTATCATGATTGTTTGTAAACCGGTTGGCAAACCTTCTTAAGTTAGGAACAGAATCATTTTCCGGATCTACGCTGATAGAAATAAATTGCACAATGCTGTCCTTACTGTTACTATAAGAGTCCTGCAACTTTTTCATACTTGCAGCCAAACGTGGACAGACGCTTGGGCAGCGGGTAAAGAAAAAGTTAACCACTAAGATTTTGCCTTTCAGAGAATCAAGGTCTACCTTTTTACCTAACTGATTAATGAACTGGATATTCCTTGCTCTATGCCAGGCTGTATCCAATTTAATTTTACCGTTGGAATTTACCGTCTCTACGCTATCATAAAAATATCTCCGTGGCATTTGTGTATTAGCTTCACTGTAGTACTTTACCATTAGATAACCCACCACAGGAAGAACGGTTGCAAGTAATAATCCTAAAATCGCTTTCTTATTCATACCTCACTAATAATTATAAAAAAACCATCTGTTCCGGTTAAAGAAAGATGGTTATAACGATGTAAAAATAAAAACTTAATCTTTAGCCCCTTTCTCAGTAGCTGCCGGTGCTGCTTGCTCAGTTTTAGCAGGCTCGCCACCGTGGTAACGGTTACGCAGGTTTTTCCAGCTATCACCATCCCAAAGAAACGCAATAATAAACCAGATAAACAGTAAAAGAGGAACAACAATTGTCATAATAAAGTTCCTGATCTCATCACCCAGATGCATAAACACAGAAACAATATAAAATGCTTTTGCCAATGACAAAATGCAGATAACGCCCTTCACAAATAAAATAGCCGTATGGCTTGTTTCAGGAGCACCATACCAGTGCTTTGCCAAACCAAAACCCAGGATCAATTCGATTATGGTTATTACTGATAATATCCAAAACACTTTCCATATCCTGCCTGTTCCCTGTGCCGGTTCATGTGCAAAGGTAATTTCCGGAGATGATACTGCATGTTCGCTCATAATATTTCCTTATAGTAGTGAATACAAAAATTAAATGTTAGATAAGATAGAAACACAAGAATACAAACACCCAAACCAAGTCTACAAAGTGCCAGTACAAACCTGCTTTTTCAATCATTTCATAATGCCCTCTTTCATCAAAGTGACCCAATTTGGTCTTAATGTACATAACCACATTGATCACCACACCGCTAAATACGTGGAAGCCGTGGAAACCGGTAATTCCAAAGAAGTATCCGCCAAAAGCAATGGGCCCAGTGTGTGTTACGTGAATATTTGCTGCTTGAATGGTATTGATCAATTCAGCATTTGTCATTGCTGCCAAATTGTGATGAGCACCACCCTCGTGACCAAGTGTGGAAGCAATCTCTACTAACTTCTCATGCGAAGTAGTTTGTAAAGCTGCTGCTACAGCCTCATGAGAAACTGCAGTTCCCCATGGATTAGCTTTTACTGTAGTGGGTAATACAGATAATGTACCGTCACCCAACAAAGCCACATGCTCACCAGTTAACAAGTGTGTCCACTCCCAAGCCTGGCAGGCAAGAAATGCAAATCCACCAATAATAGTCATGATCATGTATTTCTCAACACCTTTACGGTTCATCTTATGTCCTTCATGAACAGCCAACACCATGGTAACCGAACTGGCGATGAGGATGAAAGTCATTAAGCTCACAAAAGCAAGCGGTAAATCCTGGTGGCCAAAACCTGGAAACGCATTGAACACATGGTTAGGATCAGCCCAATAATTTTGGCTAAAGCGAATGGTTCCGTAGCTGATAAGAAAAGCGCCAAAAGTAAAAGCGTCACTCATCAAAAAATACCACATCATCACCTTACCATAACTGGCATTAAAGGGACTTCTTCCTCCACTCCACCATTTTGTTTGCTGTACTGCTGCTGTAGACATCAATAAAATTTATTAGAAGTTATAAAACATTTATTTTATCATTAATAAAAATAGTAAAAGGTAAATCCAAAGCAAGTCTACAAAATGCCAATACGTACTCATCACTTCTATCGGCACCGCACTATAACTTTTCACTGATCTGCTGAACGCTTTTACAAACATTACCATTAATGCAATTACACCGCCAACCACATGGAGCGCATGCAGGCAAACAATTACGTACAGAAATGATACAGACACATTCTTCTGTAAGGTTAATCCCTGCTTTGCTAAACTGCTAAAACCAACCACTTGCAATACCAAAAAGAGCAATCCCAACACAAACGTAGCTGTAATCAAATTTTTGTATCCAGCTAAGTCTCTATCCTTGAATTTACGCTGAGCTAATATTAGAGTGATACTACTTAATATAATCACAGCCGTACTGTACCAAAATGCTTTCGGCAAATCAAAATCCATCCAATGACTTTGATTCTTCTTCACAATATAGGCACTCGTTAGACCCGCAAACATCATACTGATACTTGCAATAGCCACCCATAAAGTGAACTTATGCGGATGTATTCTTTTTCTCTGCTCCATTACCAATGTACTCATATCCTTCACTGCTGTTGCAGTATTTTAATTTTATTAAATCGTCGGATTGTGCCTGTCAACAAATAAGGCCAGTAGCACTACCATCAGGTAAAAATAAGAACTGAACATTACCCATCTTGCACTCGGCTGATCCATCTTTAAGAACAACCTGATACTTACACCCACCATCCACGCATTACATAACAGCAGTATCCATACACTCACCATTCCTGACATTTCAAAGTAATAAGGCAGAAAACCTACCGGTATCATCAATGAACTGTATACCACCGTTTGCAAGGCTGTAAACTTAGTAGGACCTTTATCTCCAGGCAACAATTTAAAACCAGCTTTGGTATAGTCATTGTGCGCCAACCATGCAATTGCCCAAAAATGAGGGAACTGCCATAAAAACTGTATGCCAAACAATATCCAGGCGCCTGCATTGAAATTACCTGTA
>CAZDHQ010000109.1:0-3960 GCA_964505135.1 uncultured Ferruginibacter sp. | reverse complement strand
TAGCTGCCACCCATCCAATCATACAAGGCAAAGCCCCGGGTATGGCACCTACCAACACCGCAATGGCATTTACCTTTTTAAGCGGCGTGTAAATAAAGCCATATAAAACAAGGCTAAACAATCCTACCAATGCACTTTGATAATTGAAAAAATACCAAAGTATAAACACACCTAATGCACCGGTGATAAAAGCAAAAGTATTTGCTTCACTTACACTCATTCTACCGCTGGCAACAGGTCTTTTGGCTGTTCTTTTCATTACAGCATCTGTGTCTTTTTCCAACACCTGGTTAATGGCATTAGCAGACCCTGTAATAAGCATCCCACCAACAAAAAGTAAAAGAACTGATATAACTTTTGAACGTGAAAAGTACAATTCATTGGGCGCAATCAAAAAACACACAACCGTACTAAACACTACCATAAAGCTCAAAGTGAACTTGATTAGCTGAAAGTAATCTTTCACTTTAGATGCCAAAGCAAACGATACTGAATTGGCTGTAGTGTCTTTATCCTCAAGCATCCCTGTCAAAAATCTTTAGTTGTCCTTACCAAAAACTTTAAAGTTTGATTGGTAAAGAACAGGTTTAGTGGTGGCTTTCATTCTCGCCAATTGGCTCCACCTGCGAAATGAACTCTCTTCCATCCTTGCCATAATCATAAGCACCACGGTGTACTTCCGGAATTTCACCAGGCCAGTTACCGTGTCCGGGACGCAATGGAGTTGTCCATTCCAGCGTATTAGCACCCCATGGATTGAGAGCAGTAACCTTTCTTCCTTTGAAAATGCTATAAAAGAAATTGAAGACGAATAATAATTGAACAGCAAACACAATACCCGCAACAAAGCTGATGAACTCGTTCAAGCCGCCGAACATTTTGAAAGATTCCCAGCTTGAATAGTCATAATAACGGCGAGGCATACCTGCCAAACCTTCGTAGTGCATTGGCCAGAAAATCAAGTAAGCTCCTACAAAAGTTACCCAGAAATGGATATAAGCCAATGTAGAGTTTAAGTAACGTCCATACATTTTAGGGAACCAGTGATAAACACCTGCGAACATACCGAAGAAGGAAGCCACACCCATCACAATATGGAAGTGAGCAATTACAAAATAAGTGTCATGCAAGTGAATATCCAGTGCTGAGTTACCCAGGAAGATACCAGTTAAACCACCGCTGATAAACAAGCTCACAAATCCAATGGCGAACATCATAGCAGGAGTAAACCTGATGTTACCACGCCATAATGTGGTGAGCCAGTTAAACACCTTGATAGCTGATGGAACGGCAATCAATAAGGTGAGTAATACGAAGAAAGCACCCAGGAATGGATTTAAACCAGTTACAAACATGTGGTGCGCCCATACCAGGAAGGCTAATATACAAATGGCGAACATTGAACCCACCATCGCCATGTAACCGAAGATTGGCTTACGGCTGTTCACAGCAATTATCTCTGAAGACATACCCATTGCTGGTAACAAAATAATGTACACTTCAGGGTGACCAAGGAACCAGAACAAGTGCTGGAACAGGATGGCACTACCACCTTCATTTGGTAATATTTTACCGTTAACAACAATATCGCTAAGGAAGAAGCTGGTACCCAGGTTACGATCAAATAATAACAACACCGCACCTGACAACAATACTGGGAATGACAGTACACCCAACACGGCAGTGAAGAATAAAGCCCATACGGTGAGTGGCATCCTTGTCATGCTCATACCTTTTGTACGCATGTTCAAAATGGTAGAGATATAGTTAAGACCACCTAACAATGAACTCACAATAAACATAGCCATACTCACCAGCCAAAGATCCATACCCACTTTAGAACCAGTTGCAGCATCATGCAAAGCACTCAGTGGAGGATAAATCGTCCAACCACCATTTGCGGGACCTGTTTGTACAAACAAAGATGAGAACATGATAATTGAAGCAAGGAAGAAGAACCAGTAGCTTAACATATTCAGAAGCGGAGAAGCCATATCTCTTGCGCCAATCTGCAATGGAATTAAAAAGTTAGCGAAGGTGCCACTAAGGCCGGCTGTTAATACAAAGAACACCAGGATAGTTCCGTGCATGGTTACCAGTGCATAATAAAAGTCGGGAGAAATCTTACCTCCCTTTGCCCAGTGGCCTAATAAATCTTCCAACCATGGAAAGGTAGTTTCCGGGTAACCAAGCTGTAAACGGAATAATACAGAAAATAGACCTCCAATGATAGCCCAGATCATACCAGTAATCAAAAACTGTTTAGCGATCATTTTGTGATCCTGGCTAAATACATACTTGGTTATAAAAGTTTCATGGTGATGATGTTCATGGTGTGTGTCATGACCAACATGAACATCAGCGTGGTGGATAGTTAATTCGTTACTCATTGGTTTATTTATCTATTTACAGATAAGCAATATTGTTATTTAGACGTCATGACTGCAGCAACAGGGCTAGCCGCTTTGGCGGTAGTGTCTGCGCCTGCAGGTTTGGGAGCTCTTTCCGGGTACACAGAATACATTTCTGGTTTTTGACCAGCTAACCATAATTTATAGTCAGCTTCGCTTTCCACGATGATGATACCTCTCATAGAAAAGTGGCCACGGCCGCACATCTGGTCGCAACTAATTTCATAAGTAAAATCAGGGTTACCCGTTTTCTTCTTCATTTCTTCCGTGGTATACAATGGAGTAAACCATAAAGTGGTTGGAATACCAGGTACAGCATCCATCTTTAGTCTGAAATGAGGAAGACCTACATCATGAATTACATCCTGCGCATTGATTACAAACTTTACTGGTTTACCAACAGGCAGATGAAGTGTGTTACCAACGTGGATGTCATCGTGGCTTGCAGGATCATCGAAGTCTACGCCAAGGCTATTGGCACCTTTAGTTAATTTGTAATTTTTTCTACCGAGTATCTTGTCGGCTCCTGGATAACGGAACTCCCAGCCAAATTGGTGACCTGTTACTTCTACCACTACAGCATCTTTGGGCGCTTCTCCAGTCATCTTAAACCAATACTTCAATCCAAAAACCACTAATACAGTTAAGAAGATAGCTGGAACTGTGGTCCAGATTAATTCCAGTTTATTATTGTGTGGGAAGTAGAAAGCCTTTCTATCGTCTCTTTCCTGGTATTTGTAAGCAAACCAAAAAAGCAGGATTTGAGTGATAAAGAAAACCGCTCCGGTAACACCAATTGTGATGTATAACATCAGGTCTATCTTCTCGCCCATTTCAGAAGCAGCCCCTTGTGTGAATAAGGTTCTGCCATACAAAAGGTCATTGCACCACCAGCAACCAATCAATCCCAATACAAGAAATGCAATTAGCAAAAATGCGTTAATCTTATTGTTTTGCTTGCGTGCCTTTTCCTCTCCTTTTAGTACGCTTACATATTCACTTGCCTTTGCAATCTGGAAGATGACGATGAATATCATCACAACAATCGCTACTAACAAAACTCCTGTCATGGTGCAAAATTATTTACTGTGGTTATAATATTAATCATTTGTTGAACAGTAGTGACACATCACACTGTATCAAATAAAAACGGTTTAATTCTTCTTTCACCAAACTTGCTTAAGTGTGGTGTATCATACTCTCTTTTAAGAAAGGATGATTTTTTGCGGTTAATGGGTTACTTGATAAGAACGCACCCACTCTCCACATAATAATTCCAATAAAGAGTGCAGCGATACCAAATTCAAAAGGCATCAATTCACCTTTATCTTTTAATGCACCAGGCATTACCATTTGCCAAAAATCTATCCAGTGACCAAAGATGATCAATATGGCCATGAAGGTCAGTAATGTATAATTTCTTTTGGAACTTTTTTTCATCAAAATCAACAAAGGACAGATAAAGTTCAAGATCAAATTGAGGAAGAAAATACCTCTGTATGGCCCTTGTACACGGATTTTGAAGTAACCAGTTTCCTCCGGAATATTA
>CAZDHQ010000108.1:0-9490 GCA_964505135.1 uncultured Ferruginibacter sp. | reverse complement strand
AAGTATCAAGCAAAGTTTTATAAAGTACTTTTAACCATTCCCCCATCCACCATAAATGCCTGCCCCGTAACATACCTGCTTTGCGGACTAAGTAGCCATAATGCAAGCCCGGCAAAGTCCTCCGCTTCACCAAGTTTACCCACCGGAATTTGGTTGATGGCATTTTGCTTTACTTCTTCAAAAGGCTTTCCGGTTTGTTCAGCTTTTTTGTGATACACCCTATCGATGGCTGGCGTATTATGACTACCCGGGCCAAGTATGTTAAGTGTAACGCCACTTCTGGCTATTTCCTGGCTCAGTGTTTTTACCATGCCCACCACAGCTAACCTTAAAGAAGTACTTAATACCAGATTCTCAATCGGTTGTTTTACACTGGAACTTTCAATGTAAACTATCCTTCCATAACCTGCATTAATCATAGCTGGAACAAAGGCCTGGGTAATGGCTACTTTCCAGCGAAGTAATTTGTTGTATGCATCATCCCAATCTGCAAGCGTAGTTTCTAAAACTGTTTTAGCTGGTGGTCCACCTGCATTCACCAGCATGCCGTGCAAATGCCTGTCGCCAACAATTTGTTTTAGTTGAAGCAATGTTGATTCATCTATTACATCACCGTCCACAATAGTCGTATTGGGCACTTTGCCAAATAAAGATTGAAGCTTGCCAATTCCTCTGGCAACAACAATCACATGCGCTCCTTCTTTAAGCAAAGCTTCTGCAATGGCTTTTCCAAAGCCTGATGTAGCACCGCAAACGATAAATAACTGGTTGGATATTCCGAGATCCATGGTAAAAGAATTAGTACTCAATAATGATGCAAGTTAGCACTAAATACCCCCGGAATAAGATTATGGTTGGTTAACCCTGAAGAAAACAACGGACTTGCCTGTGGTACCGTCTGTGGCAATGCCCTGGATAACCAACGCATATTTGCCGGGAAGATCTGAACTGTAGAAGATCAACTGGGCTTTACCGTTAGCATCTGTTTTTATGTCCGGCGACCAATAAAGTGTTGTTCTAAAATCAGGTAAATGGCTGGCTGCTTTTTCGGGTGTTTCATAAGTGGGTGAGTAAAATTCTCTTTTCAACTGCAGGCCTTCGTAGTCTATCATTACAGCATGTGGATTTAATTCAAAATTACCAACATCTCCTTTGTAAGACGTGAAGTTCAAAATACCATTGTAAATAGTGGCCCCGGAAATATACCTTCTGTCTACGGCTTCCAGCTTCCTGTATTTCTGTGCATCGTAGATCATAAATTTATCGAAATCAAAAATTGGAATACCATCAATTAAAACCAAAGGAGACCCAGGCAAAATATTTTTTGTGCCATAGTCAATAACAGGCAGGGTAAACTTTGTTCCACTTCTTCTTACTAACACTGATGGCACATATTCCTTTAATACTTCCTCAATTGTAGTAAACCTTACATAATTATCAAGTAAATAAGTTTCATCTGCCCTGGAATAAAAGGTGGTGGTATCTATTGCTGGATACAAGAAAGTGTTTAACCTGTTTGATAAATAAT
Organism: uncultured Ferruginibacter sp.; assembly: GCA_964505135.1. GTDB lineage: Bacteria > Bacteroidota > Bacteroidia > Chitinophagales > Chitinophagaceae > Ferruginibacter. The sequence continues at coordinate 7,962 of CAZDHQ010000108.1, read as the reverse complement.
TATTTTGTACCTGGCTGGATACATATAACTGTGAAAGAGATTCCTGCCGATTAGATAATTGGAATGGAGCTGTTTTCTTTTCAGTGTAAAAAGATGAAAAAGGAGACTCCACATTTAACAGGTAACTGGTGTCAAATAAATAATTCGTTTGTGCCACTACATTACCATTAGTGTAAAAATTCTTCAGTTCAAAGTTGATTGAACCATCAGCATTTGCTTCAGCGCTTTTGAATTGGGTAAGGGTGCCAGGTGCTGAGAGATAACCAATAACTTTATTGTATGCGCTAGAGTTTCCACCAGAAAGTTTAGCTGTAACAATATGTCCATTTACTTCTGGTAAAAATTTGATTACGGGCTTTTTTCCTGATGTTACATCCTGCCAATTAAAACGTCTCCATCCATGCGTTAGCATGAGATTGTCAAGAGCTTTCCTTGCTGTGTCTGACTCATTAGTAAAATACCATCCCGGAGATTCAATACTACCTTTTAAATCAGCACTCATTAAAAGGTAACTGGTTATCGACTGGTTATCCAACACACTCAAAGAATCTACCCGGTACACTGCTACAGATAAATCTGCAGCAACTTTATTATCATTTATTGTGGAGTTGATATCAACCGTAATTTTTTTTCTTTGTTGATAATAATCCCTGTCAGTAATTGGTTCAACCGATAATGTTTTAAATGGCGCTTTAAAATAAAGCCTTTCGCATACAGGTTGACTATGTTGATCAAAAACGGTGAAATGAGAAATGCCGTCTCCTAAATTTTTCTTGCTTATATTGAAAACAAGTTGTCCATTCTTTACCGTGCCGGTTTCAGCAACTTTTATTAAATCACGGGTATGAACAAACAGAAAAACGGGCTCCTGGTCACGCTGCCCGGATGAAGAAATTTTAACCTGCACGGTTTCGTTATCCATTTCATCCACCTTCATCGCATAACCGGATAGATATGGTTGCGGCAACTCTTTTTGTTGCTGAGGAGCTCCTGGTATTAATACAAATGCTGTATATTTTATGTTAGGTTGTGGAGTAAAAAAGAAATTGCCAATGCCGAATTTCAAAGGCTCAAATTTCAGCACTGTATCACCGTGATCGTTTAACAAAGCTCCTTTAAAGTCTACACCACGACCGTATTGATCACTAACTCTAAAGCCTACCCTATTTTCGATACCTGCTAATAAATTGCCTCCTTCTGGAAAAAGAACAACTTCATAATTTAATTTTTTGGGCGCAGGATTTTGCCAATCGTTTTTTCCTGGATTGACAATGGTAATTTGCTTTTGAAAAAAATAATCTGCACCTGCATTTTTCATCAGGCTTGTATAAGCCCTTAGCTGGTAATTTCCCGTAGCCAGGTTTGAGGGAATTAAAAAAGATCCATTGCCTGTGCCGTTATCCAATTCAATCTTTGCCTGCAATGCGGAGCGGTTAGCTGTATCCAGTATTTCGATATACCCAACTTTACTTAAAGAAGACAATTTATGTATGTAAGCATCAACATTATAAATCTTGAACCAGCATATTTCGCCAGTGATGTATAATTCCTTATCTGTGTGAACAAAAATCTTTTCCTGCAAAACGCTTTGCCTGTAACTGTCAAAAGCAGTTACTATGTTTTTTCCAGCATCCTGGCCTGTAGCAAGATTGCAAAAAAATGAACCGAAAAGTACTGCGAAAATTATACAAAATCGTCTCACCAGTTTATCCAAAGTTTTGTTCATTGATAATTTATTAAGGCCAGAAATCTGGTTTGATATTAGTACCTCCGTTGAGACGGCAATCAACACATTCTGGCGCTGAAGCCCTAAATGTTGCAATTGATCCAAACGGCCCAAGTGTTGCGATATTAGTTGGCAATGTGTTTCCCGCCTTATTTTCAAGATCGTCAGGACTATTGGTTATCACATTTTCAACACACCTGTAATCATATGTCCAATTAACATCCATAGCTTTTATAAAAATGCTTGACTCAGATAAGTTACTTATTCCAAAATAACCAACAACAGGTTGATCGGGGTTGGAAACACATTTTATGTTTCCATTAAGTTGAGATGGTTGTGCATCGAAAATAGAACCGATAGACTCGGTATTTTTTTTCATTCTTTCCAAAAAGTCAAACTCATCTTTACTCAATGCATACTGCTTTACATGTATATAATACATCACACTGAGCTCCTGTGCACTGTTAGGAATGAACCTAAGTGGCAAATGAATATATGTTTGACTTAGCTTTTCAGAAGATCCGAGAAATATAGTAGAAGGAAACTGTCTTGTAAAGCACTTGAAGATTTCAGGATCAGTTACATCTCTTTTCACTACACCCATAACAATTCCCCCACGATCAGGGTTATAAATGTATTTTAATGTTGCAAAATATGCGGCATGATGTTCCCAGGTTTCATCATACTGCCAACGAAAATAACGGGTAATGTTAGCATCATCATGTGTATTAATATATATATCAACACCATTGTTAGTACGTTCATAATTGATACTATCAATTGGAGGATTTTTTATCATCTTCACATATTCTGAAACAAATTGCTGCCCGTTACTGGTGTTGATTGCAAGACGATACCTAATAGATGTATCTAAATTAATACTGCTTACTCCGTAATTACCATTTCCTTTATCAGGTAACGCAAAACTTGTATTATCCTCCCCTTCTATCTTTACCTGCGCACCTGTTTCCACTACCAGGCTATCACTCTTTAATCCCGAGGTTCTGGATAAACGTATATTTGTTTCCTCGTTGCCCACATTTACCACTCCCTCCACAACTAAAAAATTGGTGTTAACATTCTTTACTGGTGGGTCAAACTTTTCTTTGCATGCAGGAATCAATACCATAAGAAAAGACACAAATGCCAGGGCAGTTGTAAACTTTCCCGGAGATCCTTTTGTCTTCCATATCACTTCTTTCATAGCAAAAAGGTTAAACTTTAAAAACGAATATTATAATTGATGTATGGAATGGCACTTCCAAAAATGGATAATTTATATCCATTGATGGCCCCATTCTCTGAAACATAATAAACTGAATACGGATTCTTTCTACCGGTTATATTGTATACTCCAAACGTCCACGAATTATGAAATTTCTGATGAACTTTATGATTGCCATCAAGATTCATTGAAAAGTCTGCACGGTAGTAATCAGGAATCCTGTACGCATTGCGATCACTATACAAAGTTCTGACTGAACCTGCGTATTCAAACCTTCCGATAGGTAACGTAATCGGCCTGCCGGTACTGTAAGTTGCGTTTAAAGAAAGACTAAAACGGTGATTGATCCTATAGTTACCGATAAAAGTAAGATCATGCGGTTTATCATAATTTGCCGGGTAATAGTTGCCCCCATTAATCACTTCTCCCACATTGGCATCCGATTGCTTTAATAGTATTCTTGACCATGTATAACTGATCCATCCATTTAGTTTTCCTGTAAGTTTCTTTACTAATAACTCTACACCGTAGGCCTTACCTTTTGTACCGATTACATCTGTTTCTATGTGATGATTAAGTACAAGGTTGGCACCACTTTTATAATCAAGGTAGTCTGATATTTTTTTATAGTAAACCTCTACTGAAGTTTCAATGGTGTTATTTTTAAAATTCTTATAAAGCCCTAATGCAACCTGGCTTCCACTCTGCGGTTTAATGCTTGGATCACTTAATTTCCAAATGTCAGTAGGAGCCATAGCCGCCGTGTTTGAAAGCATATGAATGTACTGTCGTTGTGTGTTGAATGAAGCCTTCAGGGAAAAGCTATCATTAAATGCATACCTGGCAGAAAACCGAATTTCAGGTGCACCATAATTCTTAATAAAACTTCCTTTGCCGTAATAAACCGAACCCGTCTGGCTATTTTCTGTGATAGGCAGGCCCGCTGCATATGTATTAATAGTCTTTGGTCCCAGGTAATTAAAATAAGAAAATCTTACTCCGCCTTCAATCGTAAGATCACCTGTGACTTTATACCTATCGTTTAAATAAACTGCAGATTCAAGAGCATGCTCTGCTTCCATCCTGTCTGGCACCACCAGTGATTCTTTTCCATCCGGAATAAAATAGCCAGGATTCAATTTGTAAAGTGTAGAGTTGAGACCGAAATCCAGTGAATGATTATTATCAAGAAAGTAATTGAAATGCGTTCTAAAATAAAGTTGCTGAATATCGAATCCCATTTTATAGGCATTCAGTTTTAGTCTATCGCTTGATATCGTGTATTTGTATTTATCGATGCCGGTAATGAAAAGGCTATTAAGTTTATTATTGAATATATGCTTCCACTTAAGTGATGCATTCAGGTTCTGATAGCCGTACGTTGTGTCGCTGTTTAAATTAAAATGATCCTGGCTTAGATAGCCTGTTAAGTAAATGGTATTTTTTTTGTTTGCCTCATGTGTGATACCAATATTGCCATCATAAAAATCAGCTTTGCTATTGCGGTATTCCTGGGGCAGTTTTTTTAATAACCATTTAGCATATGTAGATCTTGCACCTATTATAAAAGAGGTTTTATCTTTTATAATCGGCCCTTCTAAATTAACACGACTGGTAAGTACGCCAATACCTGCACTTCCTGAAAGCGCCTTTTTATTGCCTTCCTTTCCGTTTATATTCAATACAGATGAAAGACGGCCTCCATAACGGGCAGGCATACTGCTTTTATATAATTCAACATCTTTAATAATTTCTGAATTGAGAGCAGAAAACAAACCAAAGAAATGAGATGGGTTATAAATAGTAGCATCGTTAAACAGGATAAGATTTTGATCCACTGATCCTCCCCTTACATTTAAACCTGTACTTGCTTCCCCCACTGTTTTTACACCAGGCAATGTGGTTACCACCCTAATAATATCTGCCTCACCAAAAGCTACTGGTACCTGCTTCACAGTCTTGATGTCTATCTTCTGCACTCCCATTTGTGGGCTCTTAATATTGCTCAACTTTTGAGATGAAATGGTTACGTTTCGTATAGTAAGCACCTGGCTGAGCAATTCAATATTCAGTTTACCATCACCAACAATTTGAACAGTTCTCCTGGTGTCTTTCATTCCAAGACTCTGAATGATAATGTTATGCCTGCCGGGAGGAAGCAATAAAGAAAAGTAACCGTATTGATCCGTAAGTGCTGAGATATTTGTGTTATCAACATGAAGAAAAGCTCCCGGGATTGGTTCGCCTGTTTTTGCATCAATCGTGTAGCCGTCTACGATAGCATGCCTTTGTGAAGAGGCAGAGGTTTTATCACCTATTACATATAATTTATTTTCCTGTGTTGAAGTAACTGCGTTACCATCTTTTGTATCAGCGTAATTTCCAGGGCCATTTTTTTCATTAGCTCCGATATTGGTTCCGGAAGTATTTTCTTTCGAAAGATTTGTAACGATGGGCCTGTCTTTTGTTATAAAAACGTAGTTCGGTTCAAAAAAAGAAAAAGAAAATTCTGATGAATTAAATGCAGCCTGCAAAACCTTTCCGGCGGTTTGATTGCTCAGATGGATTGTAAAATACTTTCCTCTAAAATGTGCAGTATCAAAAAACAAACGAAGGTTAGTTTGTTTTTCTATCATTTCTGAAAGCTGTAAAATGCTAACGCTGTCTGCCTGTATGCTTACCAGCTTAGACGTGTCCTGCTGTGCAGATGCATGTTTTATGGAACACAATAAGCAAGTAATAACTAGTATGGTTTGCCAGGCTGTCTTCATGGTATTATTTCAGCGTTTCGTAATAAGCAATAGCCTGGGCAAGGGTATTACTTTTGTCATTTTTAAAACTTAGGTTTTTACCCTTTATAAATGATTTCACCTCATCCTTATGATCACTTACTAATTTAAAAAAATCTCTTTTCGAATTAACAGAATGCCATTTTCCGTCTTTAATAATATAGTAGTCCGTGTTTGAAACGATAAACCTCAATAGTTCTACGCCGGTGATATTCTCTTTTATTTCCTTTCTCTCCTTTTCCAGCACCATCATCTTTCCTTTATAGAGTAATTGATAAAACTGTTGGTGCTGTGTGCTATCTCCATTTTTTTTAAGAGAAACAAATACGGCATCAAAAATTTTAAATGCATTAACCCTCGGTGTCCAAAGTCGCATTTTTCCTGTGCTGTTTGCTGCTATCAATTCATCTATTACTTCATCATATTGTAGCAAGATGCTATCGTACTTAACGTCATCGTAAATTACCCAACCTGTATCCAAACCATCAGAAAAGAAATAGGGACGCCCTTCGGTAAACTTAAACTCATAACCGGGATAAAAAATACCATTATAAACACCTGCGTTGATGCCTATTGCATGATGATAAGCAAGCGTTGTATTTTCAATTGCTTTTGAAATAAAACTATCATCTGAGGGGGTAATCTGGCAAAATGCTTTACTAAGAGGAATAATAATAAAAAATAATAAACACCATGTTTTAAATTTCATAAGCAAGTTGCATGTATAAAGGCAGTAAAAACTAAAACTACTGATTAAAATCAAAAAAACGCCGCCACTCATAAAGTAATTTATGTTAACAGCAGTTGTTGCAATTTTTAAATGGTGATTTTTTATCCTCTTATTCTTGGGTCGACAATTCTATACAATACATCGGCCATTGTATTGATAAAAACAAATATGCAGGCACTGATCAATACTGAGCCCATCACTACCGGGTAGTCTAATTTTTCCAATGCGTCAACTGTGATTTTACCCAGCCCTCTCCAACCAAAAATGTACTCAACAAAAAAAGCACCGGCCAGTAACTCAGCAAACCACCCTGTAATAGCTGTGATCACTGGATTCAGCGCATTACGTAATGCATGCTTTATTATTATAGTGCGTCGGCTTAAGCCTTTTGCATACGCAGTGCGGATATAATCCTGGTTCAAAACGTCCAGCATAGAACTCCTTGTTAGCTGTGTGATGATGGCAAGAGGTCTTATGCCCAGGGTAAATGCAGGCAGGATTAGATTTTTTATTGTGAGGTATTTTTCACCCGTAACTTCATCCATATCAAACCAACTGCCGGTTAAGTTTAAGCCCGTATATGGATGTAAAACAACACCAAAGAAATAGGCAATCACAATCGCCATAAAAAATGATGGTGCAGAAATACCGACAATACTAGCAAACACAGCTGAAGTATCAAGCCAGGTATCTTTTTTAACCGCTGCCAGTACACCCAATAAAACTCCAATAATGGTTGCAAACAACATCGCAGCAATAGCGAGTAATAAGGTGCCTGGCAATGCTTCCATTAAAACATTCCCTACATTTTTTTTTGTCTGGTAACTTTTGCGGAGATAAGGTATTTTAAAAGCAAGTTTGGTATTGCCTCCAATAAATATTCCTTTCAGTTCTTTCTTTGCAATATCAGCTTTATTATGAACTGCTACAGGAGAAACATCATTCAGGTAGAGTAAAAACTGCTTCCATTTAGGTTGATCCAGGTAAAGGTCTTTGCGGATGTTATCCAGCGTTTTTTTTTCACCTGTTTGCCCTACTATCATTTTTGCAGGATCACCGAAACCCTGGAACATTATAAAAACCAACGCCACCACGCCAAGGAGTACTAAAAAAGAATAAATAATTTTTTTTATAACCCCTTTCATCGGAATTAGGCGTGTTATTTTAATAGTTTGTCTAAATCAGCCCAGCTGTATTTGCCCTGCACTACTGGTCCTTTCATTTCAAATATGGTAGGATTAGCCCTGGCTGCAGTTTTAATGGCTGTGCCGTCGCAGGTGTAGATGGGTACACCTAAATTGTTTTGCCTATTAAAGTAATCATCTACTTTTTTATTATCAGCAGTAATAATATAGACAGGCAAGTTTTGCGCCTTTGCTTTTTTTACAAGGGCTTCAAAGTTCTTTTGCCAATCATTTATTTTTCCATCCATTTCTTTTAAAAACAAAAGATAATAGTGTGGCTGGTTAAGAATAGCGTCAGTGCTATCTGC
>CAZDHQ010000107.1:7624-9490 GCA_964505135.1 uncultured Ferruginibacter sp. | reverse complement strand
ATTGAATGGCACAATAGAAGCCACCACGCCAAGCGGCACATGTTCTGTGCGACACTCTACGCCTTTGCTTACTTCCAAAATTTCACCTGTTACCAATTGTGGCAATGAAGTGGCAAATTCTGTCAACTCAATGCACTTTTCAATTTCGGCAACAGATTCTCCATACGTTTTTCCATTCTCTTCACTGCAGAGTTTTGCAAGCTCTTCTAAATTTTTCTCCAGCAAAGTTTTGTATCGAAAGAAAACCTGTACTCTTTCTTTGATTGGCAAACGGCTCCAGGCAGGAAAAGCTTTTTGGGCAGCAGTTACTGCTGCGTTTAAATCATCACGAGTACTCATTGGTACAGTAGACAATAATGTTCCATCTACCGGTGAAATGAAATCAATCGACCTGGATGAGGATGCATTCAAAAATTGTCCGTTGATATAGTTTTGAACCGGTTCGTATTTCATATTTGTTATGGGCTGAAATTTTTGCAGAAACAGATAACGAAAAGTAGAAACATTTTATCTACCACCAAAATAATCAGTACCATATTATTGGTAAATGTTGCATATTTGCTCACATTCAAAAATTAATGAATAAAGCAACCAATACACTAGACGACCTTGACTTTGCCATACTCTCCTACCTGCAACAGGATGGAAGAATGTCATTTACTGTAATTGCTGAAAAGCTGGATGTATCCATCGGTACCATCCGCACCCGCTTTAATAAGCTGATTGAAGAAGGCACTATCAGTATCATTGGACGAGTAGATCCTGAGAAGGTTGGTTTTCGATCTTATGCACATATAGCCGTGTACGTAAGGCCGGCTACATTAAAAGAAAGTGTGGCGCAAACCATCAGTAAATTGCCTGAAGTAAGTTTTCTTGCAATGACATCCGGTGACTATGACCTGGAAGTAGATGTGATGTGCAGGGACAATGAGCACCTGGTAAAGTTTGTAAACGAATTGTCTGATATCAATGGGGTATATCAAACCAAGACAACGATTTATTTTAAGGTATATAAATACGCACAGCCTGATTTAAATCTTTTGAAATAACGTCACACAAGTGTTTCACATAGCTAAGCACTCTGCATTGTGTGAAAGAAATTGAATATAATCATGAGCAGAATTGCAGAATCAGAACTCATCATCAATAAACGTGGCGCCATCTATCATCTCGATTTGCGTCCTGAAGAATTAGCCTCAACCGTTATCCTCGTTGGCGACCCGGACAGGGTAAAAAAAGTAAGCAAACATTTTGACCGCATCGAATACCAGCAACAGCACCGGGAATTTATCACCCACACTGGTTTTATCGGCGATAAAAGATTATCGGTATTGTCCACCGGCATTGGCCCTGACAATATTGATATTGCATTAAACGAACTGGATGCTTTGGTAAATATTGATTTCAATACAAGAGAAGCAAAAGAAAAACTCTCTTCACTTAATATCATTCGTTTTGGCACTTCTGGTGCTTTGCAGGCAGACATCGCCGTTAATAGTCTTGTTGCATCCTCACATGGGCTTGGCCTGGATAACCTACTTAACTATTACGCCTACACGAAAACAGAAGAAGAGAATAATATTGCCAATGCATTTATTGAACAAACAGGTTTAAACCCTGCTATTAGCATTCCTTATATTTCAAAGGGTAGTAAATCTTTACTCGATAAGTTTCCTAATGAAAAATACTTTAAAGGCATTACTGTCACCTGCCCCGGCTTTTATGGTCCACAGGGACGAATCCTTCGCTTATCTTTAGCAGCGCCGGGTTTGATAAACAAGCTCACAGATTTCAAATACGACAACCACAGGATTACTAACTTTGAAATGGAAACATCTGCCATTTTTGGGTTGGGTAAATTGCTTG
>CAZDHQ010000107.1:0-7599 GCA_964505135.1 uncultured Ferruginibacter sp. | reverse complement strand
AATTGTGGCTAACCGGGTAAAGCAGGAGTTTTCAAAAGATAGTGAAGCAGCGGTGGAAAATATGATTCAATTATCGCTAGAAAAATTAATAACTACATAAAAATAAAATCGTTGAAGTCGTTGAAGTCGTTTAAGACGTTAAAACGTTTGCAAAATTCAACAACGAACAAACGATATTAAACGATGCCAACGACTTAAACGATATTAAAAATATGGCAACAATAACAATTCCTGATTTTAGCTTATCACCAAGAATTGATCAGGTAGGTGTGAATGAAAGAGCTGCCCGTTTTACAACAAGAAGCATTAAGAATGAAACCAAAATAAATGGTCTCAAGCTGGTGCTGAACATGATTGACCTTACCACGCTGGAAGGAAAAGATACCGATGGCAAAGTGAAACAGCTCTGCTACAAAGCACAGCATTTGCATGATGCCTACCCGGGTTTACCAACGGTAGCGGCTATCTGTGTTTATCCAAGCATGGTAAAGGTTGCCAAAAAAGCATTAGGTAATTCAGGTATAAAAGTAGCTTCGGTAGCAACTGCCTTTCCAAGTGGTCAGGCATCAAGGGATGTAAAAATTCGTGATACCAAATTTGCAGTGAGTGAAGGCGCCGATGAAATAGACATGGTGATATCGAGAGGCAAGTTTCACATGGGCGAATACAATTTTGTGTTTGATGAAATTGCTGCCATAAAAGAAGCTTGCGGGGATGCAAGATTGAAAGTGATCTTAGAAACAGGTGAATTGGTTACGTATGATAAAGTGAGAAGAGCAAGTGATATTGCAATGTATGCCGGCGCAGATTTTATTAAAACATCCACTGGTAAGATTCAGCCGGCGGCAACTATGCCTGTTACCTTAGTAATGCTGGAAGCAATCCGTGACTTCTATTATAAAACAGGGAAGAAAATTGCGATGAAACCTGCTGGCGGCATTTCTAAAGCAAAATTGGCATTGCATTATTTAGTGATGCTGAATGAAGTGCTGGGTGAAGAATGGATGAACAACGAATGGTTCAGGTTTGGTGCAAGCAGTTTGGCTAATGATGTGCTGATGCAGTTGATGAAGCAGCGAACAGGCGTTTATCAAAGTGCAGATTATTTTAGTATAGATTAGTTTCTCACAACGAGACAACGATAACAAAGTACACAAAGGATGTTTTCGTTGTCTCATCGTTTCCTTTGTTCCTTTGTGTGAAACAAAAGATTATGGCAAAAGCAACAAAAAACAACACCATAAAATTAAAGTTCGACAGCGCAAGAAATTTAGCACCAGCTCCTGAAAGCAAGAGTGCTGCCAAGATAAATGAGCACTATGATTTATTTATCAATGGTGCATTTCAAAAGCCGCTAAGCAAAAAATATTTTGCGACCATCAATCCTGCTACTGAAGAAAAGTTAAGTGAAGTAGCAGAAGCTAATGCTGCAGATGTAAATAAAGCGGTAGATGCAGCAAGAAATGCGTATGAAAAAGTTTGGAAGAAAATTGCACCAAAAGAAAGAGCAAAATATATTTACCGCATTGCAAGAATGGTGCAGGAAAGAGCAAGAGAATTTGCTGTGATTGAAACATTGGATGGTGGCAAGCCCATTCGGGAAAGTCGTGACTTTGATGTGCCAACTGCAGCGAATCATTTTTTTTATTACGCTGGCTGGGCTGATAAACTGGAATACGCCTTCCCTAACAGGAACGCACAACCGCTTGGCGTGGCTGGGCAAATTATTCCGTGGAATTTCCCTTTACTAATGGCGGCATGGAAAATTGCACCTGCATTGGCAACAGGCAATACCGTAGTGTTAAAACCTGCAGAAACCACTCCCCTTACGGCTTTGAAGCTGGCTGAAATTATACAGGAAGCGGACCTACCTCCGGGTGTTGTCAATATTATAACAGGTGCAGGTGAAACAGGTGCTGCAATTGTGAATCATCCGGGCATTGATAAAATTGCTTTCACCGGCTCTACCAATGTTGGAAAAATCATCCAGAAAGCAATTGCAGGCACAAATAAAAAAGTAACGCTTGAATTAGGTGGCAAAGCCGCTAACATCATCTTCGAAGATGCACCAATTGACCAGGCTGTAGAAGGCGTAATTAATGGCATCTTTTTTAACCAGGGACATGTTTGTTGTGCCGGCTCAAGATTGTTTGTGCAGGAGTCAGTTGCCAAAACAGTGATAAAAAAATTAAAAGATAGAATGGAGACATTGATTGTTGGTGATCCAATGGATAAGAACACAGATATAGGAGCAATCAATTCAAAACAACAATTAAACACTATCAATAGTTATTTATCAATCGGACAAAAAGAAGGTGCAGCAATGTACCAAAGCAGTTGTGCTTTACCAAAGAAAGGCTTCTTCTGCAAGCCAACATTGTTCACTGATGTAGCACAAAGCAGCCGCATTGCACAGGAAGAAATTTTTGGACCTGTACTAACCATTCAAACTTTCAGAACAGAAGATGAAGTGATTGAAAAAGCAAACAATACAGCATTTGGTTTGAGTGCTGGTGTGTGGACGGATAAAGGCTCCAAAATATTTAACATGACAACCAAGTTGAGAGCAGGTGTTGTTTGGGCAAATACGTATAACAAGTTTGACCCTACTTCCCCTTTTGGTGGATATAAAGAAAGTGGTTATGGAAGAGAGGGTGGATTGCATGGGTTGAGTGCTTACATTAATTTAATTTAAGTAGCCGGGAAGGTGATAAGTCGGGAAGTTTAGCCACAAAACATTTTATCGACTCAAGGCAAAAAATAATATCATGGCAAAGACAATTATAAAAAAAGAAGCGACTTCATTCAGTTCAAATGGAAACGGTATTCATGCAGTTGAGAAAAGACTAGAGATATTAAAGACCTATAAAATCTACATCGGCGGTCAATTTCCAAGAACCGAATCGGGAAGATATTATGTGGCTACTAACGGTAAGGGTGAAACGCTTGCAAACATGTGTCTCTGTTCAAGAAAAGATTTCCGTGAAGCAGTAGTAAGCAGCCGCAGTGCTTTTGGTGGATGGAGTGCAAGAGCTGCCTTTAACCGTGGACAGATTTTATATCGCATTGCTGAAATGCTGGAAGGAAGAAAAGCTCAGTTCATTGATGAATTGATAAAACAGGATGCAACACCTGCACAGGCTGAAGCTGAAGTAAACTTAGCCATCGATCGATTAATCTATTATAGCGGATGGTGTGATAAATTCCAGCAGGTATTTAGCTCTGTGAATCCAGTTGCATCATCTCACTTTAATTTTTCAACGCCGGAGCCAACAGGCGTGGTAGCAGCCATAGCACCACAAAACAGCTCTCTCATTGGGCTAGTTTCAATTGTGGCTCCCATCATCGCCGGAGGAAATACATGTGTTGTATTGGCATCATCAACAAAACCTTTGTGTGCGGTTACATTTGCTGAAGTATTAAATAGTTCAGATTTACCCGGCGGTGTTGTAAATATTCTTACAGGCAAAGAGGATGAACTACTGCCCTTCTTTGCAGACCATATGGACGTAAATGCAACTTTGTATTGTGAAGCCGATAAAGCCAATCAAAAATTAATCAAAGAAAAATCAACATTGAATATAAAGCGAATCGTGATCTATGATGATAAAGACTGGATGAGTGAAGCTGCACAGTCGCCGTATTTCATCACTGACTTTCAGGAAATAAAAACCACCTGGCATCCCATTGAGAATATTGGAGGAGGAAAAGCCGGATATTAGTTCACTTATTTTATGGCTAAAAGCTGCCATCAAAAAAGCAGTTTTTTATTACAACTATCACATTTAGAAATAATCTATATAAAACAAATTATTGATCTATGTAAACCTGAAGGCGTTTACCTACCTTCTAAAAACATTTCATTAAAAACACATTTGTCAATTTCTTCTTACATTCGCTTTAAACCAAAACTTTATGAGCAAAGCAACCGAAATTATTTTCGCAGTGCTGTTTATTTTATTTACCTCCACTGCTTCCGCACAAACTATTCATGGAAAAGTAACTGACGCCAATACCGGACAACCGCTGGCTGGCGCTTCTGTTTCCGTAAAATCAACCAAGAAAGGTGTTTTTACAAGAGAGGATGGCACTTTTAGCCTGGATGCCGCAGCTAACAGTGTATTGGTAATTACAGTAGTTGGCTACCAGGATCAATCCGTGAAAATTGGTGACAAGAACGAACTGGAAATAAAAATGCTGCCCTCCGTTACAGAATTATCGCAGGTAACGCTGGTGGGTACACGAACTCCGGGAAGGATCAAAACAGAATCACCTGTACCAATTGATGTAATCAGGATTAACCAGGTAGGCCTGCCAACCGCCAAGATGGACCTGACATCTGTCTTGAATGTTTCAGCTCCTTCTTTTAATTATAATAAACAGAGCGGCGCTGATGGTGCTGATCATATTGATATTGGAACATTACGTGGATTAGGTGCTGATCATACACTTGTGTTGATTAACGGCAAGAGAAGACATCCAACCGCTTTTGTTGGTTTGTTTGGTACAAGAGGCCGTGCAGGTTCTGGCGTTGATATGAATGGGTTTCCACAAGCCTCCGTTGACCGTATTGAAATTTTACGTGATGGTGCCTCTGCACAATATGGTTCTGATGCTATTGCTGGTGTAATCAATATAGTTCTTAAAAAAGATATCAACCACCTCTCAGTAAATGCAGGATGGAGTGGCTACCTTGATACTAAATTTAATTCAAGAAAATACAACGCTAACAACGACTACTATTCAGCAGGCGTATTGGATGGAAATACCTTTTCGGCTTCACTGAACAATGGTTTTGCTGTAGGTTCAAATGGTGGATTTTTTAATTACTCTGTTGATTACAGAACACAGGGTAAAACCTTCAGGGCTACACCTGTTTCCAGTGATCTATCAGATAAAAACGCATTGCCTGGTGTAAACTATGGCAGACGTGCTTTTGGCGATGGTTCTATCTCTACAATAGGTGCTATGTATAATATGGAAGCTCCTACCAGTGCTTCTAAAAAAACAACTTTCTATTCTTTTGGAGGTTATAACTATAAATCATCTGATGCATTTGCTTACACCAGGGCATGGGATGCTAAACCTGAGCGTTTTCCCGTAAACCCAGATGGTTCTCTAATAGTCAACTCTTCTATACTGCGTTCAACTAACGATGGAAGCGTTTACTATAACCCTCATATACAAACGCATATTGCCGATGCAGCATTTGCAGCGGGCGTAAAAGGAAAATTGGGTGATGACTGGAACTGGGATTTAAGTAATAATACTGGTTACAACAGGTTCCATTATTTTGGTGATAAAACTTTTAATGCATCCATCATTGGTAACGCAGCACAAACACATTTTGATGATGGGGGATTTAGCTTCCTGCAAAATTCAACCAACATTGACTTCAGCAGATCTTTTTCCAAAGTAAACCTGGCCTTTGGTGGTGAATTCAGGTATGAGAATTATAAAATTTTCGCCGGAGAAGAAAAATCTTACAAAGGATACAGCCCCAATGCAATTCTATATCCAAACCTGTTACCTCCAAGCCCTACGGCTGATGACACCGCCAACGCAACCAGAACACCTGCATCAGGCGCACAGGGTTTTCCCGGTTTTAGCAATACTGATGCGGTATCAGCAAACAGAACAGTAGAGGGTGTATATGCAGACGCAGAATTTAATGTAAGCAATGCATGGTTAATTGATGCTGCTGCCCGTTTTGAAAACTACTCAGACTTTGGATCAGTGCTTACCGGTAAATTAGCAACACGTTATAAAATTGCAGATAACTTTAATATCCGTGGATCTGTGAGCACAGGCTTTAGGGCACCATCACTTGCTCAGATACATTTCAGTAATACACTTACTTCGTTTAGCAATGGACAGTTAGTGCAGTCTTTGATTGCACCTAATACCAGCTCCATTGCACGTGCAGCTGGTATACCCAAACTGAAACAGGAAAAATCAGTGAATGCCAGCCTTGGCTTCACTTACAAACCTGCAAAAGCATTTACAATTACGGTGGATGGATATGTTGTTAAGATGAAAGACCGTGTAGTATTGTCGGGATTGTTTAGCAAAGATGATCCAACATTACCTGAAGCATTTACATCTCAGTTCCCAGACCAGGTGAGTACAGCTCAGTTTTTTGCAAATGCAGTTAATACTACCAACTATGGTGTAGATATTGTAATTGATTATACAAAAAAATGGGAGGACAATACGCTTAGACTTTTGCTTGCAGGAAATTTCCAGCACATTAATATTGATAAAATCAATGTGCCATCTGCGTTAAGCAGTACAAAACTAAATAGTAAAACTTTTTACAGTGACAGGGAAGAAGCGTTTCTGAAAGCTTCGGCTCCCAACAGTAAATTGTCATTGGGTGCTGACTATGCTAAAGGCCCATGGGGCGCAAGGGTACAGTTAACATCTTTTGGGAAGATTGTATTAACAGGGTTTGGCGATGGCGAATCACCAAGTGGTGATAATCCAAACTATTCTGGCATCAATCCGCAGGTGCCTGCTGATAATGGCAGTGGCTATGTTCCTGAAGTCTTCAACTACAATCATAAGATTACAACTGATCTGTCTTTCTCTTATAAAGCATCAAAAACCGTAACCATATTTATTGGAGCAGATAATATTTTCAATGTTCATCCAAACCTCGGTGTGAATCCATTAGCAAAAGGATGGTATGGTGATAATGAATCAGGTGGACCGTGGGATTCTGTACAGATGGGTTTTAACGGAAGAAGGATGTTTACTAAAGTTTCCTTCAACTTCTAAAAATAAACCTATAAGGTTTTTGAAACCTTATAGGTTTACATAACTAAAAAAGCGAACCAGTTGGTTCGCTTTTTTATTATACCACACCAGCTAATTCTAAACTTCGCTTACTTATTTTCCTGTAGTCTACATCTTCTTCAATCGCATCGGGGCACACTATCAAAGAAATACCAGGCTGCTTCCACCAATCATCTGTAGCCAGTTTGTTGGCATGTATTACGCCGATAAGCCAGCTATGTTTAAATTCATTGTGCCATTCTTCTATCCATTCAAATGCAGTACGGTTGATCTTTTCAATATCATCTACGCTGATAAAAACTTTCAGGTAGTAGTCATTACTTAATACCGTATCGGTCTGATGAAAGATTTTTTTGTATTCATATTTATAATCATAACGCAGTGCTGATATATCACTCAATACAGCAGATGCTGTTGGAAATGCACCTGCACCTTTCCCTTTAAAGAAATGTTTATCAGCAAAACTGCTTTCGGTAATCAAGCCATTGAACTCGTTTTCCACATGATACAGATCGTCTGTTTCTTTTACAAACTGGGGCAATACAAAGGCTGCTAATTTTCCATCTTTTAATTTTTGCGCATTGGCAACTAATTTAATCTGCCAACCCCTGCCCTTTGCTACTGTCGCATCCTGCAGTGTGATGTTTTCAATACCATTAAAAATAAACTGGTCTGTTTTAGCGATGATGCCAAATGAGTGTGCCAGCAAAATGGCCAGCTTATTTGCTGCATCAAAGCCGCCCACATCTAACTTCGGATTGCTTTCTGCAAAACCGCTCTGCTGTGCCAATAACAATGCTT
>CAZDHQ010000106.1:3971-9537 GCA_964505135.1 uncultured Ferruginibacter sp. | reverse complement strand
AGTTTGCATGGATTGGCGGATTCTCCTCAGCACCTAATACAAAAAAGCCGGAAGAATTAGTACCAGATGCTGAAGCATTAAAACAGAAACTGAAACTCCTTTTTATCTCCTGTGGCGCAAGTGATGGTCTTATTTCTTTCAGTAAAAGAACACATGACTATTTACAGCAGCATGGCGTTCCCCATATTTATTTTATTGAACCTGGCGTGCATGATTTTAAAGTTTGGAAGAATGGTTTGTACATGTTTTCACAATTGATCTTTAAACCAGTTGATCCATCTACTTTTTCTAAATATCCTGTGGCTGGCGCACCACCGGAAACCAATGTACGCAACGCTAAATATCCACAGGTTACATCAGATAGTAGGGTAATCTTTAACATTAAAGCACCGGAAGCTAAGAAAGTGCAAATCGATTTAGCCAAAAAATATGACCTGGTAAAAGATACCGCTGGTGTGTGGACAGTAACGACAGATTCCGTTAGCGAAGGCTTTCATTATTATTCTTTGCTGATAGATGGTGTAGCAGTCGCTGATCCTGCAAGCGAAACTTTTTATGGCATGGGCAGGATGGCAAGTGGCATTGAAATTCCTTTTACAGGTGGCAATTATTACAGCATTCAAAATGTGCCGCATGGTGATGTACGGATCAAAAGATATTTTTCTAGAAATACATTTTCATGGAGACAGTTTTATATCTATACGCCACCAGGTTATGATTCAGCCACAGCAGATAAATATCCTGTGCTCTATTTATTACACGGCGGTGGTGAAGATGAAAGAGGCTGGGCCACACAGGGGAAAACTGATTTGATTCTTGACAATTTGATTGCTGAGAAGAAAGCGGTGCCCATGTTGATCGTGATGGTGGATGGTAACTTCTATGGCAACGGTGGTGGCATTGCCGGATTTGGCGAAGCTGCATTAAAATCTTTTGAAAATGAACTGCTGCAAAATGTAATGCCCTTTATTGAAAAAAATTACAGGACAAAAACAGATGCAGGCAGCAGGGCCTTAGCTGGTCTTTCAATGGGTGGTTTGCAAACCTTATATGCAGGCTTAAGAAATACCAATACATTTTCTCAACTAGGCGTGTTCAGTTCCGGATGGTGGGCCAACAATCCATCGCTTGCAGAACCACAATATGCTTTTATGAAAGAGCATGCATCCGAAATCAACAGCAATCTCAAAAGCTTCTGGATTGCAATGGGTGGTGAAGAAGATATTGCATACAAAAATTGTAAGATCATGCTCAGCAGATTCGATGAGATGGGCGTGAAATACCAGTACAGTGAGTACCACGGCGGACACACATGGCCTGTATGGAGAAACAACCTGTACAATTTTGCTCAATTACTATTTAGATAAAAATCCTGCTTGTTAGAATAATTAAAAGAACGCTTCATGAAAAAAGCAATACTTAAAAACAGCTTACTCGTTTCTTTCTTTTGTGCTTTGATGATTGATCCATCCATTGCACAAACACCTACACTTAATTTAGATTTTACAAAACCTGGTGCCGATGTAAGTCCCATGTTATATGGATTAATGACAGAAGAAATCAATCATGCTTATGATGGTGGTTTGTATGCTGAATTAATCCGCAACCGGATTTTCAAAGACAATAAGAACACTCCAGAAGGATGGAGTTTGGTAAAGGACGATGCTTCCGTAGCTGCAATAAAATTAATGGCAGCCAATGAAGGTCACATTCCTTACGATGAAAGGCAACATGCCATCAATAGCGCTTTGACTACCTGTCTGCGACTTACTGTTGAAAAAGCTTCAGGCCGTGCAGGCATTGCAAACGAAGGCTATTGGGGTATCCCGGTAAAACCTTCCACCACTTATCATGCCTCTTTTTACATGAAAGGAATGGGACGCACAGAGCCGTTTCGCTGGCCATGGGAACCCAAGCCCACTACTGCACCATTGCCTGATATTCCAGACAATGCAGCTGGGCCGATTAGGGTATCTATTGAAAGCAATGATGGAAAAACAGTGTATGCATCTGGTATCATTAATCTTGAAAAAACTACGCTTTGGAAAAAATATGAATTGAATTTAACAACCAAAGCCGATGTAGTGCCAACTACCAATGCAAGATTTGTTATTTCAACTGATCGTGTAGGTGAATATTATTTCAACTTGGTTTCTTTGTTTCCGCCGACTTATAACAATCATCCCAATGGATTTAGACCAGACCTGATAAAAATGATGGCCGATATGAACCCAAAGTTCTTACGCTTCCCCGGTGGTAATTTTTTAGAAGGCCCGTTGCTTACAGATGCGTTTCCATGGAAAACAACATTGGGGCCATTGGAACGAAGACCTGGCCATAAAGGTTCATGGGGCTACCGGGCATCTGATGGTTTGGGGTTACTGGAGTTTTTACAATGGTGTGAAGATATTGGAGCAGAGCCGCTCTTAGCTGTATATGCCGGTTATTCTTTGCAGGGTGATCATGTAGATGCTGGCCCATTGTTACAACCTTATGTAGATGATGCACTGGATGAAATTGAATATGTAATGGGAGATGTAAATACTTACTGGGGAGCCAAACGTGCTGCTGACGGGCATCCTGCACCATTTAAATTAACCTATGTGGAAGTGGGTAATGAAGACTGGTTTGACAGAACCAATAGTTACGATGGAAGGTTCAAACAATTCAGGGAAGCGATAGAAAAAAAATATCCTTCACTGCATGTAATCTCTACCATTGCTGAAACACAATATCCCAACCTAAAAATAACAGGTGACAAAATTCCTGAAGTGGTGGATGAACACTATTACCGTGACTCATGGACAATGTGGGAGAATGCATCGCAGTATGATAAGTACGATCGCAAAGGCCCGAAAATATTTGTAGGTGAATGGGCAACAAGAGAAGGCGCTCCAACAACCAATTTAAATGCTGCATTGGGAGATGCCGCATGGATGACTGGTATGGAACGCAATGCAGATTTAGTCATCATGAGTTGCTATGCACCTTTGTTTGTGAATGTAAACACTGCAACAGCCACTGCTCCCAAAGCATGGCAGTGGGATTCTGATTTGATTGGATATGATGCGTTGAACAGTTACGGTTCTCCCTCCTACTATGTTCAAAAAATATTTGGCAATTTGTTGGGTGATAAAACAGTTCCTATTATAGCCAGCAATATTCCAACGCAACCAAAGCCGCTTAGTAAAAAAGACAGCGCTGAAGGTGTAAAACCAACACAGGTTCCTACTGTATTTTACAGCGCAACGATGGATGAAAACAAAGGCATTGTTTATCTAAAACTGGTAAACACAACTGGTAAAAAACAACCGGTGAATATCAACCTAAATGGTATTGGCAAAGTTTCGCCGCAGGCTACATTAACAGTGATCAAAGGCGATAGACCGGAAGACACTAATACTATTACAGATCCGGAAAAAATTGTTCCATCCAGTACAACAATTAAAGGTGTAGCTAAAAAATTCAAAAGGATAATCGATCCATATTCTGTAAGTGTGGTGACGTTACAGTTAGTCAAATAAAGAGAAACTGAATGACAATGCAGCCACAGGAAAGATGACTATGGAAAAGGAAGAATATCAATTGCTGTATGGAAATAGTTCTGCTGCCAAAGATGTAAAATCGGTACTTATTAAAATTGAGTAATGATGTTTGTATCGCTTTTATCAAAACAAACCATTAAAGCGAAAACAAAATATTCAAACCAAACTATTATAAAAATGAGAAAGATTGCTGTACTCCTTCTATTTACAATTCCAATATTAGTCAAGGCACAAAATGCAAAAATCAAAATTGATCCTGAAAGAACAATTGGCGAGATTGATCCGAAGATATATGGTGTATTCATGGAACCGATTCATTTTAATGGAAAGCGTTTAGGCCTGCCCGATAGTGTTGAGTTCAATACACTCTATGGCAATTTATATGATCCCTCCTCACCCCTGGCAAATGAAGATGGATTTAAGAAAGATTACATCGATGCCATGAAGGAATTAAAGGTGACGAATATGCGCTGGCCGGGTGGTAACTTTTTGATGGGCTACAATTGGGAAGATGGTATCGGCCCGAAGGATAAAAGACCTGTACGCATTAACATGGCATGGGGCGGCCTGGAAAGCAACCAGGTGGGAACAGATGAATGGATCAAGCTGAATAAATCCATGAACAGCGAAAATATTGTATGCGTTAATCTTGGGTTGGGAACAATTATGGAAGCTGCCCATTGGGTAGAATACTGCAATTACAAGGGCGGTACTTATTACTCAGACCTAAGAGCAAAGAATGGTCACAAAGAACCATACAATATCAAGATTTGGGATCTAGGAAATGAAGTAGATGGTAAGCCATGGGAACTCGGACATAAAAATGCAGAAGACTATATTGAAATTGCGAGAGAAGCAGCCAAAGCCATGAAAGCAGTTGATGATAAGATTGAATTGGTAGGATGTGGTTCATCCTGGTACAGCAATAACGGGTGGGATGACTGGAACCGCAAAGTACTCACCGGCATTGGCGATAAAATAAAATATTTATCTATTCACAGTTATTGGGAAAACTCACCAGACTATTATAGCCTGATGGGTGCCAGTGCAAAAATTTTTGAAGAAAGAATTAATGTGACAGCAGGTGAAATACAGGCGGTATCTGCAACACAGGGCTATAAAAATCCTATTTATTTATCAGTAGATGAGTGGGGCGCTTTTGGCAGGAACTTTTTAAACATTTTGCCGATTGCACAATCATTGAATTCTTTCATCCGTCATGCAGATGTAGTGAAGATGGGCAATTTTACCATGATGACTTCACTCCTGTCAAACGATCCTAAAAAAGGAAATTATAAATCACCTTTGTTTTACACTTTTCAATTATTCTCTAATAATTGTTTAGGAAATTCTATTGATACCTATGTAGCCTGCGATACTTTTAACACAGAAAAATACAAAGGCATTAGCTATCTTGATGTTACTACTACTTACTCAAAAGAGAACAATGCCGTGTACATAAATGTAGTGAACAGGCACAAAGACAAGGCAATTGCTGCTGACATCAGCAATACATCAGGCGCTTTTATCGGCAAAGCCGAAGCAAGCATTGTAAACTCCACTAACATGGAAGAACCATTCAGCTTTGATAAAAAAGATCAATACATTCCATCAAAGCAGGAAGTGAATACAAAAAACAATCAACTTTCATTCACTTTCCCGCCGCATTCATTCACACAAATTAAAGTAGCTGTAAAAAATAAGTAAAATGAAAAGCATAAAAACGATCACACCAGGTGCTCTCTTTTTTTCATCGGCCATTCTATTATCGCAATTATGTTTTGCACAGGCAGCTTTGCCTTCCTTAAAAGAAGTTTATAAAAATGATTTTTTGATTGGTACCGCTTTAAACGTACCACAGATAGAAGAGAAAGATGCCAAAGTAAATAGATTGATTGTACAACAATTCAATATCGCCACACCGGAGAATGTGATGAAGGCTGAAGTGATTCATCCAAAATGGGGAGAATATAATTTTAAAGTAGCGGATGAAATGGTGGCTTACTGCAAAAAGAATAACC
>CAZDHQ010000106.1:0-3961 GCA_964505135.1 uncultured Ferruginibacter sp. | reverse complement strand
AATAACCTGCCATTGAACGGGCATACGTTGATTTGGCATAGCCAATTATCACAGTTTGCAAGACAAATACAAAGTGCTGACTCATTCAAAACATTTTTTACGGAGCACATTAAAACCATTGCCAGCCGCTATGATGGAAAGATCACTTCTTGGGATGTGGTGAATGAAGCACTGGAAGAAGATGGCAGCATGCGTAAGTCTGTTTTCTTAAAACAGTTGGGCGACAATTACGTGGTGGATGCTTTTCGTTTGGCACAACAGGCAGCGCCTAACACAGAACTGTATTACAATGATTACAACAATGAGCAGCCGGCAAAAAGAAAAGGTTGTATTGAATTGATTAAAAAAATACAAGCGGCTGGTGTACGCATTGACGGCGTAGGCATACAAGGCCATTGGCATCTGGGGAAAATACCTTTAAAGGAAATTGAAGAAAGCATCAATGAATATGCAGCGCTTGGATTAAAGGTAATGTTTACTGAACTGGATATTGAAGTATTACCAAGAGATTTTTCCGGTGCTGATGTGAGCCAACGAATGAAAACAGATCCATCCTTAAATCCTTATACCAATGGCTTGCCAGACAGTATTCAGCAAAAGTTAGCCAATGACTACGAAGCACTATTCAAACTATTTTTAAAATACAAAGACAAAGTAACAAGGGTTACTTTTTGGGGCGTGAATGATGGACAAAGCTGGTTGAACGGATGGCCGGTACCGGGCAGAACGAATTATCCTTTATTGTTCGACAGAAACTACAATCCAAAGCCTGCATTTTATAAAGTGATTGAAGCAAAAACAAATTCGGCTAAATAAATAAACCACCAGCATATAAATATGAGTACATCATCACAAAAACTTTCTGTAAAAGAAAAGATCGGGTATAGCTTAGGGGATCTTGCTGCCAATCTTGTTTTTCAAACATTGGTTACCTGGATCGCTTATTACTACCTGAACATTTACGGATTGAAAGCAGAACATGCTTCCATGCTTACATTGATCATAGGATTAATTGCCGCCTTTGTATTTAACCCGGTGATGGGTGCAATAGCTGATAGAACGCAATCACGCTGGGGAAAATTTCGTCCATGGATTTTATGGACGGCTATACCATTAGGTGTTATTTCATTGCTTGCATTTAAAACGCCTTCTTTTGATTACCAGGGGAAAATTATTTATGCGGTTATTACTTATTCACTGCTCTTGCTTTTATATGCCGCCAATAATTTACCATATAGCGCATTAAGCGGTGTAATTACAGGTAATATGGAAGAACGCAACAGCTTAAGTTCTTATCGTTTTGTTGCGGTGATGTTTGCTCAATTCTTTGTGCAGGTGTTCATGTACAATTTTATTATTAAAGCAGGAGGCGGCACCAGCATTGAGGCCAAGGCAATCGGCATTTCAAAAGTAATGACGGTTTTGGCCATCATTGGAACTGTGATGCTGGTCATTTGTTTTTTATCAACTAAAGAAAGAATTGTTCCGAAGCCAGAACAAAAATCAAGCGTGAAAGAAGATCTGGCCGATCTATCCAAAAACAAACCATGGATCATCATGCTGTTAGTAACTACGCTGGTTTTTATCACGCTGGCCATGAAGGGAGGTTCCTATGTTTACTATTTTGAGAATTACGTTGATAAAACAGAACTGACGAATTTCTTAGAACCATTCAAAAAGTTTCTTCCTACGTTTGAAAATGACACTTCATTAGGCTTAGGTGTATTCAACGGTGGAGGTATTTTAGCAGGCCTTGTTGGAATTATGATATCTCAATGGTTTGCCAATAAATATGGAAAGAGAAATGTGTTCATGGCATCGTTGTTCATTTCTACGTTGTTCATTATTTTGTTTTATTTCTTTTCACCTGGATCAATCGGTATTATTTTTGGCACACAGGTGTTGCATGGATTTTTCTATGGAATCAATACCCCCATACTTTGGGCTATGATTGCTGATGTAGCGGACTATAGTGAATGGAAAAATAACAGGCGGGCAACAGCCATTATTTTTTCTGCAATGATGGTAGGATTGAAAGCCGGCCTAAGTATTGGAAGCTCTTTAATAAGCTGGATTCTGTCCAAATATCAATACAATGCACAAAGCACTACAGGACAAACAGCAACAGCGATACACGGAACCAAGATGCTGGTAAGTATTTATCCAGCCATTCCATTTCTAATTTCTGTAGTGTTGTTATTTTTTTATGAAATAAACAAAGCAAAAGAAGTACAGATTGAAAATGATCTGAAACTAAGAAGAGCCTGATTTAAATAACGAATAAAATTTTAATTATGCCTGAAGATCCTATCTCCCATATCAACTTTGATGAGCTGAATGCAAAAGCCATTTCTCAGCCATTGGTAAAACATATTTACACCGCCGATCCATCAGCGCACGTGTTCAATGGAAAAATTTATATCTATCCATCGCATGATATCGATGCAGGTGATGCCTTTGATGATTTAGGAAGTCATTTTGCCATGGAAGATTATCATATTCTTTCCATGGATAGCCCAACCAGTGAAGCAGTTGATAACGGTGTAGCCCTGCATGTGAAAGATGTGCCATGGGCAGCCAAACAAATGTGGGCGCCAGATGCAGCAGAAAAAGATGGAAAGTATTATTTGTATTTCCCTGCCAAAGACCATGAAGGCATTTTTCGTATAGGCGTAGCTGTGGGTACTAATCCTGCCGGATCTTTTTTGCCACAACCCAATGCGATTAAGGGAAGTTTCTCTATTGACCCTGCTGTATTTAAAGATGATGATGGCAGCTATTACATGTATTTTGGCGGTATCTGGGGCGGACAACTGCAGCGCTGGAGAAATGGAACTTTCAATGCTGCACAGCCAGAAAGTCCTTTTGCACATTTGCCTGCTGATGGTGAGCCCGCACTTTGTCCAAAAGTTGCCAAGCTTACAGACGACCTACTTGAATTCACTGAAACACCTAAAGATGTGTTGATACTGGATGAAAATAGCAACCCATTATTACAGGGAGATATTAACCGAAGATTTTTTGAAGCAAGCTGGCTGCATAAATACAAAGGCAAATATTATTTCTCCTACTCTACTGGTGATTCACATTATTTGTGCTACGCTATTGGAGATAATCCTTATGGGCCATTCACCTACACTGGCAAAATCTTAGAACCTGTTGTTGGCTGGACAACCCACCACAGCATTTGTGAATTGAACGGCAAATGGTATTTGTTTTACCACGATAGTAGCTTATCAAAAGGCGTTACACATTTGCGCTGTGTAAAAATGACGGAACTGGTGCATGAAGAAGACGGACAAATAAAAACGATACTTCCTTACGGTAACTGATAGCATGATTTGATGATGAAACGGCCAGGCAGTTTATAATTTATAAGCCTGCCTGGCTGTTAATTTCCATTTGCCTTTTTGTTTTACCCAAACCTGTAATATCCCAATATGCAGTGGAGACTCTCTTCCTGATTTATCAACTGTAACGGCTTTTAATTCATGTCTTGCTATGGCGGATTTATTTTCAAAATAAATGGAAGACGATTCCATTGTAAGATTATTAAAAACAATTGAAGCGTTGATAGCTCCTTTGATCATCTCTTCCCTGTTTTGTATCACTCCGGATGAATGTCCATAACTTACTTTATCGGCCAGCAATTCATCAATGGCCACACTGTCTTTGTCAGTGAATACGGCTTTGTTGAAGGCATTTATTCTTTGCAAAACATCCTCTTCATTTCTTTGCGCAAAAGCTGATAAAGAAGCAAGAAGAATCGCAAAACAAATTATTTTTTTCATCAGGATTTTTTATTAATAAAAAGACGATTCACTGTTACAATTTTAGATTTATTTTTTTACCAGTTTTTGCCGCTTCAAAAATAGCATCAATGATTTTCATATCTTTTAACCCTTCTTCCCCATCTACTGGTATTGGTGGTTGTTTGCCTTCCAGGATGATTGCAGCAAAT
>CAZDHQ010000105.1:0-9554 GCA_964505135.1 uncultured Ferruginibacter sp. | reverse complement strand
ACCCCGAATATGACATATTGATATATGTGGCTAACTGGCCCGAAAAAAGAAGTTATGCCTGGAAAACATTGCTTTGTGCCAGAGCCATAGAAAACCAGTGCTACGTAATTGGAGTAAACAGGGTGGGTAAAGATGGCAAGGGAATTTATTACAGTGGTAACAGTTTAGTGATTGATCCACTTGGTGAAGTACTGTATCATGTGGCAGATGAGGAAGATATTTTTACCATTGCACTTGAGAAAGAATGGCTACAGGAAGTGAGAACAAAATATCCTTTCTGGAGAGACGGAGATCAGTTCAATATTAGTAGGTAACTAGTTTGATTGTGATTTTATCCGGTCCATTATCCAAAGCATTTTGCGGTCGATACCATTTTTTATTGCTTCACCCATAGGAGGAATATAAACATCCGGCATCACCCCTCTTCCATCTTTCGCTATGTGATTATATTGTACTATCCGGAAAATAGGAAGACGTACTCGCAATTTGGTAATTGGCAAAACAATATCCGGAATCATGATACCATTGTTGCCATACCATCCGCCCCCTGCTTCTTCACCCACTACCAACACATTATCCTGGCCCTTTACAGTGTGTGTAAATAAAGTAGATGCTGAAAACGTAGGGCCATTGATCAACACATAAACCTCACCGTCAAAATGATTTTTCTTTTTAGGATGAATTGTTTTTCGTTCATAATAACCAAAATGATAATTCCCATCTTTTCTTTTACTGGTAAGAAAAAACAACCCAAGATTATTTAAAATACCTTCTTTAATCTTATAAGTATACGGGGATAAACATTTAGTGATTGCATACGCTGAATCCGCCACCTTAAAAGGAGTTTTGCGAATATACCTTGCTAGTAAAGATGACATAGTGATGTCTCCCCCTCCATTACTTCTTAAATCTATCACCAGGTGCTTACATTCCTGTTTTTTTATTTGCCTGAAAGAATGCTTAATAAAATGCCTAAGCCTTTTACCGCCTCCTGTGCTAAAAGTATTGAGGTTGATAGTGGCTGTGCTGTTGGCTGTATCAATCACCATGTTTCTAAAACTTTCCCTTCTTTCTTTTTTTCGCTGTTTCCTGGAAATGCCGGGTGCTCTTGGTTTTTTTAAGTGGCCGGTATCCACCGGTGGCACCCACATAGGAATAATCGTTGATTTTTCAGTACCAGTACTATCAATATAGCCTACACGATAATTTTTATAAATGCCAAAAATACTACGGTGGTAATAAGGAAAATTTCCACTGATGCGTATGTAATTCACATTGTCTGAATAGCCATCAAGCGGAAGGTATTGAAACATCTGTTGTAGCATTTCATGATTTTGAATACCATTAATAGATGTAACCAATGTGCCTGTTTTAAAAATAGAATCCTGGCGGTTTAAGTTAGCTACCACCATCATGCTATCACCCCATACTTTTAAGAAAAGCGGAAAGGCAGGTATTCGTTTGTTGGCTATAAAACGATTCCAGTTTTTGCTCATGCTGAAACTTGTATGGCCACATCTAATTTTATTAGTTAACGGCGCTAAAATTCTCCAGCCAAATTGAAGCTCCGTCATACTATCTGGTATAGCATTGTAAAAGCTGTCAAAATAAAAATTCATGCTATCTTTTGGTGTATACCAATAAAGAGAGGGGTGCTTTGTTTCAAGAATGTTTCGGAGTAAAGTATAATCTTCTCTTAGCTGCTGCTGAGAAAATTTTTTATCAGGATTATAGGTTTTATAACTGGAAGCACAGCTATATAAAAACGACAATAAAAGGTAAGGATAAATAACTCTTTTATTCATTGTCAGCTTTTCATATGATTCCACCCTTGCGCTATCAACTCATGCTTATTACCTCCACGTGTGATGATATGTTTTCCCTCGTCAGCTGCAGTCATGTATCCTACAACACTGATTTGATCGTTTAATTTTATTTTCTCATAATCATTTTGAGAAATGGTAAACAGCAATTCATAGTCTTCTCCCCCGCTCAATGCACAGGCTGTTGGGTCAAGCTCCAGTTTATATGCAAACTGTCTTGCATCTTCATAGATAGGAATTTTATCTTCATATAGCACACAGCCCAGGTTGCTTTGTTTGCAGATATGCAGGATTTCACTGCTCAATCCATCACTTATGTCAATCATTGCCGTAGGCAGTATTTCCTGCTCCGCAAAAAAGTCCACAATATCTTTTCTTGCTTCAGGCTTTAATAAACGTCCAACAATATAGGATTGATCTTCCAGATCAGGCTGGGAGCCAGTTTCGGCAAAGATTCTTTTTTCTCTTTCCAGTATAGTAAGGCCCAAAAATGAGCCACCCAAAAAGCCGCTTACACAGATTAAATCTCCCTTATTGGCAGTACTTCTCTTTACAAATTTATCCGGTGCCACTTCACCAATTGCAGTGATAGAAATAATCATTCCTTTTTGAGAGGATGTAGTATCGCCACCCACCAGGTCCACACCATATCTTTCACAGGCAGTATATATGCCGTCATAAAACTCATCTAGTGCTTCCAGGCTAAAACGGTTACTGAATGCAATATTCAGTGTAATTTGAGTAGGTGTAGCATTCATTGCATAAATATCACTCAGGTTTACGATCACACTTTTGTATCCAAGATGTTTGAGCGGTGTGTACATCAAATCAAAATGGATACCTTCCACCAGCATATCACTTGACACTACCGTTTGTCTCCCAAAATGATCAATCACAGCAGCATCATCACCCACACTTAAAATAGTGGATGCATTTCTTGTTTCATTGTTTTGTGTGAGGTGGTCAATAAGGCCAAACTCTCCCAGGTTGGCAATCTCTGTACGTTCAGTTGACATTGATTTTAATTTAGCTATGGATTAAACTATCCATTGATCACTTGTAAAATTGCATCATGCATTACTCCATTGGAGGCTAGTATATCCGGTTGGTAAATGGAATGTTTTTTCCCGTCAAACCCTGTAACCTTTCCACCGGCTTCTTCCAGAATGATTATACCAGCAGCGCTATCCCAGGCTTGTAATTTATGTTCATAAAATCCATCAAAGCGTCCGGCAGCTACCCAGCAAAGATCTATTGCTGCACTACCCAGTCTTCTCACTGCTACTCCTTTTCTAATAAATCTTTCAAACACCTGCAGTGGCCCGTTAGGTGAGTCTAGATAGGTATAAGGAAAGCCGGTTACCAAACAGCTTTTTTCCAAATCTCTTTTAGAAGTAACTGTTATCTTCTTGTCATTAAGTGTAGCTCCGCTTCCTTTTTCAGCAAAGAAAAATTCATTAAAAAAAGGATTGTACACAGCACCCATAATCAGTTCGCCGTTGCGTTCTATTCCAATGCTTACACAGCAAATGGGAATGCGGTTAGCAAAGTTGATGGTACCATCTATGGGGTCAATGATCCATTTATATTCACTGTCCATTTTTATTTCACCAGCCTCTTCGCTTAAAATAAAATGATCAGGAAACTCAGCTTTTATAGCAGCAACAATGGCTTTCTCAGAAGCAAGATCGGCCTCGGTTACGGGATTATTGATGCCTTCCTTGTTCATTATTTTGAAATCGCCATTAAAGAAGCGTTGTAGTTCTTTTGCACCAGCTTCCGTTGCTTTCAGCAAAGTGTTTTTCATCATGCCGCAAAGATAAGCAGCCACTAACTCATAATTGTTTAAATGATAATTGATAATTTTTTTCATCAAGTGGCTCCTGTATTCAATATCAATGAACAGTTCTTTTATCTTTATAACCTTATATTATGGCATCCTCCATTAACCGAAAGAAATTTCTGCAGCTTACAACATTGGCGCCTTTGTCTTTGGCATCAAATCCATTACGTTCCTTCGTTGAGCCATTTACCAGGGATGAACCAAATGTGATTTATTATAAAAGCGGTCCTGCCGAATATGAACCACTAAGACAAGGATTTAACAAGCGAATTGATAAGAAGCCTGCAGTGATAGCGCTTTGCAAAAACACCACCGGTGTTGCAGATGCTGTAAAATATGCTATCGCTAATCAGTTGCCTGTTGTAGTAAAAAGTGGTGGGCACTGTATGGAGGGTTTTTCGTGTATTGATGGGGGCATGGTTATTAATATGTCTGCAATGAAGCGAATAGAGTGGTTGGATAAGGATACTGTAAAGCTCAATCCCGGCTGTAAGCTGGCGCAGATTTATGATGAATTATTACCCAAGGGAAAGATTATACCCGGTGGCTCATGCGCCGGAGTTGGTATTGGCGGACTGACGCTTGGCGGTGGTTATGGGTTAATGGCCAGGAAATTTGGGCTAACCTGCGATAGTTTGCAATCATTAACGATGGTGGATGGTACAGGAAAAATCATAACAGCTTCCGGTAATGATGAATTGATGTGGGCTTGCCGTGGCGGCAACAATGGCAACTTTAGTGTAGTAACAGAAATGATATTTAAAGTGCATGCAGCACCAGCAACTATGCAGAGTTTTAGATTTAGGGCTTACAAGGTGAATACGGTAAGAGCCAAATCAATTTTAAAGCAATGGTTTCAATCCACAGCAAAATTGCCCATTGAATGTTTCAGCGCATTCGTGTTAAATGGAAAAACACTTTACATACTGCTTACCAATATTGGCAGGCATACCAGGGAGGTTGATAATTTCATCAGCCAAATAAAATTGATTACTGATAAATCAACCAGTACGGCGCCACAACCTTTAGCCAAAGCATTAAAAGTGTACTACGGCAAAACCGAGCCACTTTATTTTAAGAACGCTTCGGCTGGTCTATACAAAAATTTTGAAGAGATAGAAAATTTTATTGATAAAGCCCTTGATATAGTTTTATCAACCCCTGGAATGATTTACCAGGTTAATACCTTGGGAGGCAATATTCAAAGCCCGGGTTTTGAAAAAGCATCTTCCTTCCCACACAGGGCCTATCCGTATTTTTCTGAGTTGCAGACGTATTGGGAAAATCCTGCTCAACAAAGCAAATTGCTCAGTAGGTTTCAACAGGTGCAGGAAGTATTTAGCAGCAATGGAATAACTGCTCAATACAGAAACTATCCTGATATCAACTTCAATAATTGGCAAGATGCATATTACGGCAGTAACTATGAAAGATTGCAACAGGTAAAAGCTACATACGATCCTAATAATATCTTTCGTTTTCAACAAAGCATCCAAAAGCCTTAGCTATTGCAGTTATCCATCATCATAGTAAACTATAACGTTAAATATTTTCTTGAGCAATGTCTTTTAAGTGTAATAAAAGCCTGCAAAAGCATCAGTGCAGAAATAATTGTAGTAGATAATCATTCAACAGACGGAAGCAGGGAATTTTTTAAAGGCCGTTTCCCACAAGTACAGTTTTTATGGCAAAATGAAAATGCAGGTTTTGCAAAAGCAAATAACAAAGCGCTGGAACTGGCCAGGGGAGAAACAATATTGTTCTTAAATCCTGACACAATTATACCCGAAGACTGTCTTGAAAAATGCCTGGCGTTTTTAACACAGCACCAGCATACAGGAGCCCTGGGTGTAAAAATGATTGATGGGAGCGGAAGGTATCTACCGGAAAGTAAACGAGGTTTTCCCACAGCACTCACCTCTTTTTGTAAAATCACAGGGCTTACTAAATTGTTTCCAGGTTCATCTATAGCTTCCCGTTATTATATGGGTCATCTACCAAAAGATCGGAATGCGACAATAGATGTAGTTGCGGGAGCATTTATGATGGTTGACAGAAAACTCCTGGAAAAATTGGGTGGTTTTGATGAAGATTATTTTATGTATGCGGAAGATATTGATTTAAGCTACCGGATTCAAAAAGAAGGCTATCAGAACATCTATTTTGCAGATACAGTCATTATACATTTTAAAGGTGAAAGCACTGCCAAACAAAGCGCTGAATATGTCCGTAATTTTTATGGCGCAATGATCTTGTTTGTACAAAAGCATTATTCAAAACTTCCTGGTATATTTTTTACGCTGCTGTTGAAACTGTTGATACAAGTAAAATTATTGACGATCAGCAAACAAAAAGCTGACTATAAAGATGGTGGATTCGATAACTCAATCATGAGTCTTTTCTGCAGTGAATCAAAATTCAATAAACTAAGCTTGGCATTAAAAAACCACCATGTATCAACAGAAAGAATAAGTTCAATAAAAGAATTAAAATATGGAACCTCAGCAATTTGTTTTTGCGAAGAGTTCATATCATTTGAAGAGGTCATTCACAACATGCAACATTTAGCCGGCAAGTGTTCTTTCTTTATAAATGCGGACAATGCCCGAAGTTTAGTTGGCAGCACTGATAAAAATAAAACTGGCATGGTAATCAGTTTAGATTAGAATAACAATAAAAAACCGCCCTAAAAAAGGCGGTTGGTACTTACTAACCCAAAAATATGTTTAAGCTGCCTGCATTTCAGCAATCTTAGCCCTGATCTTTCCTTCAATTTCGGTTGCCATTTCAGGATTATCCAACAATAATTGTTTTACAGTATCTCTACCCTGGCCCAATTTGTTGGAGTCATAGCTAAACCAGCTTCCGCTTTTTTGAATGATGCCCAGGTCCACTCCCATATCAATGATCTCTCCTGTTTTTGAAATCCCTTCTCCAAAAATGATATCAAACTCAGCGTTGCGGAATGGAGGAGCTACTTTATTTTTTACCACTTTTACTTTTACACGATTACCAATGGCTTCTTCACCATCTTTAATTTGCGCCATACGGCGAATATCCAGTCTTACCGAAGCATAAAACTTTAATGCGTTACCACCTGTAGTAGTTTCAGGGTTTCCAAACATTACCCCGATTTTTTCTCTCAACTGGTTGATGAAAATGCAGCAGCAATTGGTCTTTGAAATAGTAGCTGTCAATTTACGCAGCGCCTGGCTCATTAATCTTGCCTGCAAGCCCATTTTGCTGTCCCCCATTTCTCCTTCCAGTTCGCTCTTTGGAACTAATGCAGCAACGGAATCAATTACTACCACATCCAATGCTCCTGAAAGTATCAGCCTGTCCGCAATCTCCAATGCCTGTTCACCATAGTCAGGTTGGGAGATCAAAAGATTATCAATATCTACACCTAGTTTTTTTGCGTAACTGCTGTCAAAAGCATGTTCGGCATCAATAATAGCACACATACCGCCTTTCTTTTGAGCTTCAGCAATTACATGCGTAGCAATGGTTGTTTTACCACTACTCTCTGGTCCATAAATTTCAATTACTCTCCCTTTAGGTAAACCGCCAATTCCCAATGCCACATCAAGACCAAGAGATCCTGTTGAGATTACTTCTTGTTCCACTTGTGTTTTTTCGCCCATTATCATTACCGATCCTTTGCCAAAGTCCTTATCAATTTTGTCCATTGTAAGCTTTAGCGCCTTAAGTTTTTCTGCGTTACTCATTGTCTTGAATTTTTGTGGTGATGTATCTTGTTTTGCGTAATAAATATATATTCTAAATCAAAGATAAGAGGATTCTTTTATTCACACTAATTAATTTAGCAAAAAAATAATAAATATTTTAGCTTACAAAAAACCCTCTCAACATGTTGAGAGGGTGTTGCATGATGTAATCTAGCCAAATTCAATTTCCGGGTAGCTTACGGACAAAAAACGGGCTGAACGGGTTTCCCTTTTTTGTTAGCTGAAAACCGGGTTTATTTTCAGGTTGTATAAGCAAGTGTTTCACTTCTCACTTAAACTATTACCACTGAACGTAGTATTAAAGAAAGAGCGATTTGTTAGTTCATCATGTAGAAATGCGCAACAATAATAAGGTATTTTATCCCAGTATCATAACCATTTGAATAAAAGACTATCCAATATTAAATAATTGTTACCAACTCTTACGGTACTTGACCCAATCCTTATTAATGTCTACTTTTTCCGCATGAAATGGATACCAATCAATACCCGCCGGGAAGGCATTCACGAATATCATTTGGTTGAAGACGAGCAGCTTACCATGATCCTGAAATTTAATCCACAAATGCATTCAGTTAGAATCAGTTCTGCTGGAAACCAGCGTTTATTTTTCCTGGAGAATGCGGGTGCTCTTACTGGAAAATACCTGCTAAAAAATGAGTATGGAATGCAGATAGGGCAGCTTAGTTCGGATAAATGGAATGCAGGAGAAGGCTCTATTAATATTGACGCTAAACGGTATACTTATCGAATTAATGCAGGTGCTGAAACATTGCTCACCATCTATGACGGCAATAACAGCGATTCCCTGCTTAATTGCACCTTGTCTTTTGATTCTGTTGACTGTTTTTCAGAAGGCAAATTATTGAATGCAGATATTTGCTCACTTCTTTTAGGACTTTGCTGGTTTTTAGCAGCACCTGCAGTTGTAAGAGAAGTATTTGCGGCCTGATTTTATATCCTTGTAAAAATATTTTTGGCAGCCTGATGGCTGCTTTTTTTGTAAAACAAACCATTCATTTTTCCCCAGACTTTAACATGCTGAATGGCTTTTGTAACTTCGCCGCATGTTAGCCTACTTAGATGAATTGAATGAACCGCAGCGAACAGCGGTAAAACATAAAGACGGACCGCTTATGATCATTGCTGGCGCCGGCAGTGGAAAAACCAAGGTGCTTACCACCCGTATTGCACACCTGATGGGCCATCATGGTGTGGACTCCTTTAATATACTGGCGCTTACATTTACCAATAAGGCAGCAAAAGAAATGAAGGAAAGGGTAGAAAGAATTCTGGGAAACCATGAGGCCCGTAATTTATATATTGGAACTTTTCATAGTGTTTTCGCAAGGATTTTAAGAGCTGAAGCTAACAAGATCGGCTATCCCAGCAGCTTTACCATTTATGATACGGACGATGCTAAGAGTGTTGTAAAAACAGTAATCAATGAAATGGAGCTGGATGACAAGCATTATAAACCCAACACTGTTTACAATAGAATTTCATCTGCAAAAAACAGCCTGATTAGTCCGCAGGAATATTTGGATGACTGGGCAATTCAGCAGGAAGATGCAAGAGCCAACAAACCTGCGATTGGCCGCATATATGATGCCTACAATAAGCGCTGTTTTAAAAACGGGGCAATGGATTTTGATGATTTGCTTTTTAAAATGTATGAGCTTTTAAAAAATCATCCTGATGCATTGAGCAAATACCAGCGTAAGTTTAAATATATCATGATTGATGAGTACCAGGATACCAATGCGGCTCAGTATGAAATCATCAAATTGCTGGGTGCTATGCATGAAAATATTTGCGTGGTGGGAGATGATGCTCAAAGTATATATAGCTTTCGTGGTGCTACCATTCAAAATATTTTGCAGTTTGAAAAAGATTATGATGATGTAACGGTGGTGAAGCTGGAGCAGAATTACCGCAGTACGAAAAATATTTTGAATGTAGCCAATGAAATTATTGGCAACAATAAAAACCAGTTGCCTAAAACACTCTGGACAGATAGAGGTGAGGGAGAAAAATTAAAACTAGTAAGAACTGCTACTGATAATGAAGAAGGAAAATTTGTTGCTGATACTATACAGGAACAAAAGCTACGCAATCATTTCTTCAATCATGAATTTG
>CAZDHQ010000104.1:0-9563 GCA_964505135.1 uncultured Ferruginibacter sp. | reverse complement strand
AAGCGGTTGCCCGGCATTTACATAAGCACCATCTTCCACATAAATTTTTTCAAGGTAACCGCTTACCTGAGGACGAACTTCAACATTTACGGTTCCCTGAACAGTGGCTGGATATTCCTGCCAGGTGGTAACGGATGCTGTATCAAGTTTTACCACCGGCAATGTTTGTGGTGGCGGCGCCTGCAGGTTATTGGCTTTGCCTGCACAGGCTGCCAGGTAAAGTACTGCGCCATACATAGAGTAGATTGCTAACTTCTTCATAACAAGATTTAATTTTTTAACAGTGTTAAGTAATTGGTTTAAAAAAAACAGTTCTTCACTGTTTGTATTGACGGATGACAATTGACTTTCCGGACAGCCAATTTCATCCTCAACTTAGTTTATAACGCTATAAAATTATTTAACAGCGTTAAGTATTGTTTTTAAAAAAAAGCAATTGAATTGCTTGTTATTTAATTAGCTCAGTTGAATGCTTTCAGCTAATTAAACTGTTGGGTTTTTGATAGAATTGATGATTCCTCCAATAGCATCTTTAAGCACCTGCTTGTTGATTTCTTCTGAAGTTAATTGCCGTGTAAGATTGATGGAAATAAGCCCGTGTACCACACTCCAAAAAGTATAAAACTTCGTATCAACATACTCTTCTGTTCTTTTTTCCGCCGGTGTAATTTTTTCTATTTTATTCCACAGCATGTTAGAAGGGCCTTTGATATCATTGCATGCATTCTCCATTACACAACAGTTGGCTTCTACACCATACATCACCTGGTACAATTCTTTTTCAGCAAAAGCAAAATTCCAATAAGCCATCCACATTGCCTCCAGTTGCTCCTCTGGTTTGGTAAATTTTTCCTCTGCCTCTTTCATCTGTTTAGCCAGTTTAACATAGCCCATCCGGGTGAGCTCTATTAAAATAGCATCTTTATTGCTGAAATATTCATAGATGATGGGGGCAGTGTATTCAATTTTATCCGCAATCTTCCGCATACTCAAAGCAGACCAGCCTTCCTCTTTTACAATATCCAGAGAAGCTGCAAGTATATTGCACCTGGTATCATCTTTTAATCTTTGTATGCGATCCTTACTTGCCATTTTGCTAGGTGTAAAATAATTTAACACCGTTAAGCAAAGGTAACATCAACAATTCGAGACGGCAAAATAATTTTCTAAAAAAGTTTTGTTAAGGAGCTATTTTCAATTTTTTTAGAGGTGATAATTGAAGCTTCTGATAAGCTTTTCGTAGCAGCCCTGTGGAGCTGATCATCCTAATAACTGGCACTTGGTTAGCATTATCAATAAAATTATTAACATCAAAAAATTTACACCATGGCACTTAATGAACAAAACAACCTGGCTACTGCAACAGAACCAGGAATTGAAAACCAACCAAACGGAAATACCGGCAACAGGGAAAATCCAACCAATGCAGACAACAGTATCACTAATGCTGATACAGATGTAATCAATGGTGATACCAATAACCCGGTAACTAATACCGCAAAAGAAATTTCTTCAGGTATTGATGAAAATGATTTTGATGAAGAAACGGATTTGGATGACGATGATATGGACGATGATGATGATATGGATGAAGATGAACTGGACGAAGAAGATTTAGATGAACAAGATAATAACTACAGGGATGCAATGAATGATGACAGCCTGAAAGCTCCCAACAATACTAAACAATAGGTTTACTGTTCATTAGTGCTTACTGTACTTGTGGTGCCGGGCTTAATGTTCAGTTCCACATAAGTAACGATCTTACCATCTTCAAGTGTTGCCTGCTTTGCAGGCAATTTCTTTTTGTTTACATACAATTCTTTGTATTTGCCTGCGAAAGATGGTTTCCAGGTAATTTTTTTTCTACCGTTGTTTGTAAGACGGGAAAGTTCTTTTCCCCTATGCGTTAACGTTATACTCGTTCCTAAAACTGGTACATCGCTGATAGTACTTTCTGTATCACCAGCGTAACGATACACAGTAAGCAGGCTATTGCTAGCTGCATGAGGTTCCAGCCCCATCAATCCTTCCGTAATTCCCTTGATAACGCCAAAGGATACTTCAGGATATTCTCTTCGCTTTGTACCAGGATCTGTTAAGTGAAGAATGTATTTATAGCCTTCATCAGCGTAGCCATTTCTATACATAATAAAGGGGAAGTAAGAAAGATTTTCCACATTCCACTCACCGGCTATAAGCCGCTGTAAAGTTTTTTCTTTGCGCTCTTTTATTTTTAATGCATCAAACCAAAATAAAAAAGTTTCCCCTTCTGTTTTTCCGAATTGATTTTCCTTGCTGTAATAGGTGTTGTATTGTTGAGCTTTTTCATCCCACCAATATTTATCAATATGCTGCTGGTATTGTTTTGCTTTTTCAATAAACATGGCTGCCTCTTTTGGCCGGCCTCTTTGTTTTAAGATGGCAGCATAGCTCATCATACCACGATACAATGCTGCTACCATATCAATACCCATTTTAATACTCGTCACACCTTCTGAATAAGAAGGCAAGCCACGGCAACGATTAAAATCATCCTGCTCATTAAAATTAGCGCCAGCGTTTGGATAGGTTGACCTTGTTAGTAAAGACGCAGAAGCTAACTGCCAACGTTGTACGAAATCATTTACAGATCGTTCAAAAAAATTATTGAAAGCCGGAGCGTTGATATAGCTTTTATCTCCTGTCCACAGGTAAAGGTTCCAGCAGGCATTGAGTATATCGAAATTAGCCACCAGGTTATACCAAAAGGCTGTATCATTTCTATAATCAGCAGGCGCTGGCTTGCCCCATTTGTTGATCTCCCAATAAGAGCACCAGTCTTTGCTATCAGAAATATTGGATGCAAATAGGGTAAACATATTTTTATTAGCACTGCTCAATCCTAAAATTTCTCCAGCAATACTTTGATGGGCTACATCCCTCATGCAAAATGCATAGCGTGGTGGCAGAGCAGATTCATACCAATCACCCACAGGATCACCGTGCTTGCCATTGTAACTAAGTGCCATTTCTTTTGCACGGTTAAAGGCAGTTTGTAAGGCAGTATCCGTAGAAGTAAAATTTACCAGGCCGGGCTGGGCTTTTGCTGTAACCAACAGTAGCGTATAGACGAAAACGGGGAGTAGTTTTTTCATATTGATCGTTGAGTCAAATATAAAAGCTTAAATTTAATTGCCTATAATTTTCTCTTGCGGTTTAAGATTGATCTGCGTAACTTAGATCATTATCCAAACCAATCAATACTTGCTATTATGAATAATATTTCCCGCAGAAAAGTAATTAAACAATTAGCATTAGGTAGTGCCGCCATCTTACAGGCTCCTGCATTGTTCTCCTTAAGCGGCTGCAACAAAAAAGATAAATTGGGTGTAGCGCTGGTCGGGCTTGGTTATTACAGCACTGATCTGTTGGCACCAGCACTGCAACAAACAAAAGAATGTTATTTAGCGGGCATTGTAACCGGCACTCCGTCCAAGGCAGAAGCATGGAAAAAGAAATACAATATCCCTGATAAAAATATTTACAACTATCAAAATTTTGACAGCATTGCCAATAATCCCGATATAGATGTAGTGTACGTGGTGCTGCCGCCATCTATGCATGCAGAGTATGTGATACGTGCAGCTAAAGCAGGCAAACATGTGTGGTGTGAAAAGCCAATGGCAATGGATGTAGCCGAATGCCAGCAAATGATTGATGCATGCAAAACCAATAAGCGTTCTTTAGCGATTGGCTATCGCCTGCAGCATGAGCCCAATACGCAGGAATGGAGAAAAATTGTAAATAATAAATTATTAGGTAAGGTCACCAAGGTGGATTGTGCAGCTGGCTATTTTGATGGAAGAACCAACCACTGGAAACAAAAAAGAGAAATGGGTGGTGGTGTCATGTACGATATGGGTGTGTATGCAATACAAGGCGCAAGATTAGGAACAGGAATGGAACCGATAAGAATTGTTTCCGCTACTACTTCTACCACAAGGCCTGAAATTTATAAAGATGGTTTGGATGAAACAGCCGTTGCTACGCTTGAATTTCCCGGAGGTGTGGTGGCAACGATTAAAACGAGTTTTGGTGAAAATGTAAATTTTCTAAACGTTACATGCGAAAAAGGTAAAATAAATATGGAGCCTTACTCAGCATACAATGGTGTGCAGGGTATCAGTGATCTGGGTAAAATTAATTTTCCTTATGATGTGCCTTTTCAACAGGCAAAGCAAATGGATGACGATGCAAGAGCAATAAAAAACAATATGCCAATGATGGTGCCGGGAGAAGAGGGATTGAGAGATATAAAAGTGGTGCAGGCAATTTATGCATGTGCCAGAAAGGGAACAGCTGTAGAGGTGTAAGCTATTATTGGATGCCTTTTTATCCAGAACTCCAAATTTTCAATGAGAAATACTCAATGCTCAATATTCAATTGATTAGAAAACTCACAACAGTTAGGGCCAAAAAAAGGCAAAGAAATTTTCTAGCTTGTATGCTGTTTCCATTTCGATCTTAGTAAAAAATCCTGCGATATTTTACACGGAAGTTATTGGCTTACTACCTAAGGAAATGAAATTCAAGAAACATCAAACTTCAAATATCAAATCCTGAACTTCAAACAACATTTTATATTTTCTTTCACTATTTCCATGCATCCATTTGCAATTCATTAAGAAATCCGCCCCTAATTTCACCCTTAATAACAAAAACAGTTATTTCAATTTTTAACCAATACATGCCGCTTAGCGAAGCCATCTTTACTTAAACCATTTTTATCGGCTCTAATCTTTACTACACAAATTTTGTCGAAGAGTACATGAGGTAACGGAG
The DNA here is from genome assembly GCA_964505135.1 of uncultured Ferruginibacter sp. Lineage (GTDB taxonomy): Bacteria > Bacteroidota > Bacteroidia > Chitinophagales > Chitinophagaceae > Ferruginibacter. Next base: position 4,739 of record CAZDHQ010000104.1, on the reverse strand, counting down.
TGTTTCACACTTTGTGTCACAACAATCATTGTTAATTAAACGCTGACTCATGCACACAGCTACCAAACCAACGTTCTGGCAAAGAACAGGTATGCATCAATGGTTTTTAAAGAAAGAAGCAGGTTTTACGGAAACAGCTTCTATCACGCCAGACCAGGTGTACCGCTATATCATAGAAAAATTCAAAGACTCGATTGCTGAGTTATCTTTTGCTGATCGTATTATTTTTTATCATGAATACATCATTTGTTTCAGCCAGCCTGATTACAACAAGTTCATGGATAACAACCGCGGTATCTTTTCTCTTATCATCAAAGAATCCGTAAAAGCATTTTACAATATCCTGCAGGAGCATAAACAAAAGGGAAAGAAGATTACTGCTTCTGCCAATAAATGGGCATTCCGTTTTGTATCGCACCCTGATTATGAAAAGGGCGATAAGAGTTTTATTGGAAAATTATTGCCAGGTAATATTCAAAAGAAAGAAGAGAACCTGAGAGTAACATTTATTCCACGACAGACAGGCGTGGCACAAACATTTGATATTGCGGATGAAATACTGAATGACTTTACTTTTTACAGTGATGGATACTATGAAATTCCTTTTCACCAAAGCCTGGTAATGGGTGATGAAGCCAATGCAAAAGCAGCTCGTTACTTTGGCCGTCTTGAAGCAACATTACCCGAAAAAGAATTTACTGGAAAGAAGTTGGAATACCTTTTAAAAGATGATTATATCACGGTGAGTGGTATTGATGAAAAACCTGATGCAACAAGCGTTTTTCGCATTCCTTCTGAATGGGTTTCCACGCCGCATTTAGCTATTCGGTTTGATAAGCAGGCGGATAAATTTTTTGTGGCATCCTTTGGTGAAAAAACAATTGTGAATGAGCAGGAACTCAGGAACAGTGAATCCAATAGTCCGCAGTGGACAGAACTGCCGCTTAATTCACGTATTGTTTTAAACGGTATTGTTTCCATTAACCTTTTCAAAGTTTAATATGGATAAGTTTCTATCAATAGGACTGCTGGTGATCAGTATCCTGTTACTGGCAGCAAATTTTTCAGACATCAGGCAAACACATAAAAATGGCTGAATATTTTTATGGCATAACGGACAAGGGTAAACGCAGGGAGCGTAACGAAGATACTTTCTTCGTAAAGGAAATTGTCAATGGTAAATTGATAGTGGCCTGTGTGATTGATGGTGTAGGCGGATACAAGGGCGGCGATATTGCAGCCTCTATTGCCCGTTCGGTGATCATAAAAAAATTACAGCATGTATCTGGTAATGTGATTGAGGCATTGCAGCAGGCAGTAATTGCGGCGAATGAAAAAATCAACCAGCAAAAAAAGACAGGCGATGACAACGAACGCATGGCCTGTGTGCTTACCTGTGCTGTGGTGGATATTGCAAACAATAAATTCTGGTATGCCCATGTGGGTGATACCAGGATTTATTTATTGAGGGATCAATCATTGGTAAAAATTTCCAGCGATCATTCGGCAGTTGGGTTTTTAGAAGAATCAGGTAGATTGTCTGAAGAAGAAGCGATGCGTCATCCAAGGCGCAATGAAATAAACAAGGCATTGGGCTTTGAACAAGATATTGCTACAGAAGATGATTTTATTGAAACAGGGGAGTCTCCTTTTTTACCGGGTGATTTATTACTGCTTTGCAGCGATGGGTTAACAGATATGATTGGTTCCAATACCATCACCAATATTTTAATTGCTGATAAAAACATTTCAACAAAAGCAAAGGCATTGATTAATGCAGCGAATGAAGCTGGAGGAAATGATAATATCACTGCCGTGATAGTAACACATCATTCACAACCCCAAAAACAATCTCCCGTACCCCTTTTAAAGAAAAAAGAAAGTTCTGTAAGCTCCGATCAAATACAAGCCAACCAAACACCTGCTGACGGCAAGATGAAGAAAAGTCGCAGCAGGCTTGTTTGGTTATTTGTTTTCCTGTTTGCTGTATTAGGTGTTGCGCTTGCAGTAGCTTTTAAAAAAGAGATAACTCCTAAAGCAGTAATGCCTGCTGTTTCTCCCGAGAAAAAAGATAAACAACTGGAGCAATTGCTTCTGCATATCAATGATAGTAGCAAAACTTTCAGCCTGCCTGATAAAGGGGTGGTAATAAAAACAAAGACGCCTATTATAATTAACAAAGACAGTTTTGTTTTAAAAGGTAACGGTGCAGTGTTGGTTGCTGATAGTGCCAATACACAACCGGCAATTATCGTGTCAGCATCTGCAAAAAATATAGTGCTCGATAGCTTGGTGCTGGAAAATTTTGACGCTGGTTTGTTACTGCAAAAAAATAATGTAACACTTAAGAATATACGCTTTGTTAATTGCCGCATTCCGGTTCAGTATGCAGTAAACTTTCCAGACACAATGGTATCAGGAAAGTTTAAAGATTCGATTTTTATCAATAATACTTTAAACAAGTAGTACATGTCTGACCTGGCACAATGGTTTAAAAACAGGAAACTCGAACGCCTCAGCCTGGTGCTGATCGGCAGCATCATGGGTTTGCTTTTCTGGAAACTGTTTACTGTTTTGCAGCGTGACTTTGCAGAAGTTCCTTCACGTCTGGCCAATGGCACCATGATCAACCTGAATGAACCGAATGTTTCTGCCAACATGCGCAAACTCCTGAAGACAGGTTTGTATTTTGAAGATGATAAAGACATTGCATTCATTGCATCATCATTGGATAAAAAAGAAAACACCGGAACGCTGGATAATGTGGGTGAGCTCAATAAGAAAAAATATTACGTGAGTGCAGATGATGCATTTACAAGAGGCGGCAAGTCGTTTCAAAAGAGAGCTGCCTTATCAAGGAATCTACTCGGCTTTTCAGATACAGATTCTGTCACCTATGAAAAAGAAAAAAGGACACCCGTTGCCGTTAGTGCAACTACCAATGTTGGCTTAGGTACCCACAATATTGGTGGCAGTATTAAAAACGGCGAGGGGCAACCTGTACCCGGAGTGCTGGTAAGACTGAAACTATTGGTAGCGCAAGACAGTACGGCTGTTGATAATGAAGAAACAGATGAAACGGTGGTGCAGTTTAGTAATGGAGTGAGAAAAATATTGGTGCCGGATACAGCGAACCAATTGCAATTGCTTTCATTCAATGCTTATGCAAGAACAGATGCAGGGGGTAATTACAGCTTCACAGGTTTGCCTGGAGAACGTTCTTACCAGGTTATTCCACTGCAACCGGGCTTTGAGTTTGGCCGTTCAAAAGGGTTAGAAAAATTAGATGGAACTGCCCAATTCAATTTTGTGCAATCACCGCATAGTATGCGTTTGTTTGCCGCAAAAGATTTTAGCACATTAAAAAAAGAGAAAGCTTTCATTGTAAGAACACCACAGGAAGTAACACAATGGTTTAGAATTATCGTTATTACATTCTTTGCCGCATTTCTTTTTTTACATCTGTTATTCACTATTAAGTCTCCGGGTACCGATCAATTGCTGTTACCAGTAATCATGATCCTTACAGGTGTCTCCATTATAACTTTGTTCAGCTTACAGGATCCATTGCGTGACCGCTTTCTGGCAAAGAGTACATTCATCTATTTCTGTATTGGTATTGCAGCGATCGTTTTTTTACAGTTTGTCAACTTTAAAAAATTGACACCGGATGCATCGTTTTATCGGATGTACTTTTTAAAAAACGATCGCAAGGCGGCTAATGGCTGGCCATGGGCATTATCTGCGATGGCACTTTTAACGCTTACCATTCTTTTTGGATCAGGCCCTGAAGGAAGTGGCGTTAAAGTAAACCTATTCGGATTTCAGCCGAGTGAGATTGTGAAGTATGCTGTGATTTTTTTTCTTGCAGGTTTTTTTACTAAAAATGAAAAATTCATTTCTGAATATCCATCTTTTCAAAAGCGGTTGTCGTTTTTTGTTTTTGCTGTAATTGCGATTGTTGCAACAATACTCTTGTTTCTTATACTTGGTGATCTTGGTCCAGCCATTGTTTGCTGTTTCACCTTCATCATTTTATTTTCTTTTTCAAGAGGCGATTTTATGCAGATGGTGGCAGCGCTACTATTGTATGCATTGGCTGCATGGACCTTAAAGAATGTTTGGTACGCAACAGGCATCACGGTAGGTGTGTTGGTATTATACATGCTGATTGCAAGAAAACAATTGGCAGAATCGGCGGTGATGGCATTGGTAGTAGTGAGTGGATTTTTATTACTGGACAAAATTCCGGTGTTGGAAAAGATCGTTCCGGGTCCAATACACAGGCTGGTAGATAGAAAAGCAATCTGGACGAACGCCTGGGATAACCAGGTATATGGTGGCGACCAGGTGGCGAATGGTATCTGGGCTATCTCCACCGGAGGTGTAACAGGTCAGGGTGCCGGTGAGGGATTTGCGAAAGCTATACCTGAGGCTCATACCGATATGATTTTGCCAGCCATTGGTGAAGAGTTTGGATGGGTAGGTATCACCTGTATTTTTATTTTGTTTTTAATTTACCTGCATCGTTCCATCATCATTGGTAGGCATGCCGGTGCTCCATTTTTATTTTATCTCTGTGCCGGTGCAGGCATTGGAACCTTTGTACAATTTTTATTGATTGCAGGCGGGTCTACAGGGGCTTTGCCTTTGTCTGGTGTGGCATTGCCATTCATTAGTTATGGTGGAACATCTTTATTGTGCAGTATGATTGCAGCCGGATTTTTATTAAGTGTTTC